>JAVWKG010000112.1:0-9815 GCA_036638655.1 Lysinibacillus sp.
AACACATACAAACTTACCTAATGGGAATTTAGCAGTTATATTTTTTAAATTATTTTCAGTAGCTTTAACAACTTCTATAAAGTTTCCGTTTCCTTCTCTAATTTTATCAGGAATTAAAATTTGTTTTCTACCACTTAAATATTGTCCTGTTAGAGAAGCCGGATTTTCCATTACTTCTTGCGGTGTACCTGCTGCAACAATTTCTCCACCATGTACACCTGCTCCAGGACCAACATCAATTAAATAATCGGCTGCAAGCATTGTATCCTCATCATGCTCTACGACAATAAGTGTATTGCCGATATCTCGCATGTTTTGCAGTGCACCAATAAGTCTGTCATTATCACGTTGATGCAAACCAATTGAAGGCTCATCTAAAATATAGAGTACACCTGTTAAGCGCGAGCCAATTTGTGTAGCTAGGCGAATTCGTTGCGCTTCACCACCTGAGAGCGTACCTGCAGCACGATTTAATGTTAAATAATCTAGCCCTACATTCACAAGGAACCCTAAACGCTCACCAATTTCGCGTAAAATAAGGCGTGCAATTTGCATATCCTTTTCTGAAAGGCTAAGTGATTTAAAGAAAGCATCTGCATCTTGAATTGAATAGTCCGTAATTTCACCAATATGCTTGTTTTCAACTTTCACCGCAAGTGTTTCTGGTTTTAAACGATAGCCTTTACATGAAGGACATGATTGTTGGGCCATGTATTTTTCCATTTGTTCACGCACATAGTCTGATGATGTATCTTTAAAACGTCTTGCTACATTGTGTACAATACCTTCAAACTCAATTTGCTGGTCACGTACATTACCAAATTCATTTTCATAATGGAAATGAATTTTTTCTTTACCTGAGCCATATAAAATTTTGTCCATTTTATCACTCGGAATATCCTTTACTGGAACATCCATCGGAATTTGATAATGTTCACAAACCGCTTTTAAAAGCTGTGGATAATATTGCGAACTGATTGATTCCCACGGAGCAATTGCATTTTCCAGCAAAGTCAGATCCCAATTTGGTACTACTAAATCGATATCGACCTCTTGCGTAGAACCTAATCCATCACATGTCGAGCACGCTCCAAACGGACTATTGAAAGAAAACATGCGTGGCTCCAACTCACCAATAGAAAAACCACAAATTGCACATGCATGGTGCTCACTGAAAAGTAATTCTTCATGCTCCATAACATCTACAATCACACGCCCTTCAGCTAAACGCAGTGCGGTTTCAAGAGAGTCACTTAAACGTGCCGCAACACCTTCTTTTAAAACTACACGGTCAACAACAACCTCGATGGAGTGCTTTTTATTTTTATCTAAATCGATTGCATCATCTAAATCACGCAGCTCACCATCAACACGAACGCGTACAAAGCCTTGTTTTTTCAAATCCTCAAGTAGTTTCACATGCGTACCTTTACGCCCTGAAATCATCGGTGCCAATAATTGCATTTTCGTACGTTCTGGATACGTAACTAAACGGTCTACCATCTGTTCTATCGTTTGTGATGAAATTTCAGTACCGTGAGTAGGACAAATCGGTTTCCCAACACGCGCAAATAATAGTCGTAAATAATCATATATTTCCGTTACTGTGCCGACAGTAGAACGTGGGTTACGACTTGTCGTTTTTTGGTCAATCGAAATCGCAGGTGATAATCCTTCGATGGCATCCACATCTGGCTTATCCATTTGTCCTAAAAATTGACGTGCGTACGCCGACAGTGACTCAACATAACGTCTTTGACCTTCTGCATAAATTGTATCAAATGCTAGTGATGACTTACCCGAACCTGATAATCCTGTTAATACAACTAGCTTATCCCTCGGAATCTTAACATCAATGTTTTTCAAATTATGTGCACGTGCACCTTGCACGACGATTTCTGTATTTTTCACAAGCCTTGTCACCCTTCTGCTTTCAATTCAAAAATTGTATCCCGAAGCTCAGCCGCACGTTCGAAATCTAGTGCCTTTGCCGCTTCTTTCATTTCTAACTCTAGGGAAACAAGTAATTTTGCCTTTTCGTCCTTTGTTAACTTCTTCCCTTTGATCACTTTCGATACATACGTTTCTTCCTCTTCAGCTACCTGTGTTGCGCGAATAATTTCTGGAATCTTCTTTACAATTGTTTTTGGTATGATGCCATGCTTTTCGTTGTATTCCATTTGAATTGTTCGACGACGATTCGTTTCAGAAATTGCCTTTGTCATTGAATCTGTCATATTATCCGCATACATAATGACATGCCCATTCGAATTACGCGCTGCACGCCCCATCGTTTGAATAAGTGATCGTTCTGAGCGTAAAAAACCTTCTTTATCGGCATCCAATATAGCAACAAGTGATACTTCAGGGATATCGAGCCCTTCACGTAATAAATTAATGCCGATTAACACATCATGTGTCCCTTTACGCAATTCGCGAATGATCTCAATACGCTCTAATGTTTTAATTTCTGAATGTAAGTATTCCACTTTCAAGCCCATTTCCTTTAAATATGCCGACAAATCTTCTGACATTTTCTTCGTCAATGTCGTCACAAGTACACGCTCATTTTTTGCAATACGACCGTGAATTTCGTCTATTAAATCATCAATTTGCCCTTGAATTGGGCGTACGTCAATCGTTGGATCTAATAAGCCCGTAGGTCGGATAATTTGCTCAACCATCTCAGGTGTATGCTCTAGCTCATATGGTCCAGGTGTAGCGGAAACAAATATTGCCTGATTCATATGTTTTTGGAACTCTTCAAATCGTAGTGGTCTGTTATCTAGCGCTGACGGTAAGCGGAAACCATGTTCTACTAATACCCCTTTACGCGCTTGGTCACCGTTGAACATACCTCGAACTTGCGGCAATGTTACGTGACTTTCATCGACAACAAGTAAAAAATCATCTGGGAAGTAATCTAATAATGTGTACGGAGTGGCCCCAGCCTCTCGTAGTGTTAAATGACGCGAATAATTTTCTATTCCTGAACAAAAGCCCATTTCTCGCATCATTTCCAAATCATAACGTGTTCGTTGCTCAAGTCTTTGTGCCTCTAGCAGCCTGTCCTCCGAGCGCAAATTTGCTAGACGCTCTTCTAATTCTTTTTCTATATTTTCAATGGCTTTTACCATCTTTTCTTCTCGCGTAACAAAGTGGGAAGCTGGAAAGATTGCTACGTGATCACGATCTGCCAATATTTCACCTGTTAATGCATTTACTTCACGGATACGGTCAATTTCATCGCCGAAAAACTCTATACGTATACAATGCTCATCACGCGATGCAGGGAAAATTTCTACAACATCCCCGCGCACTCGAAATGTACCACGTGTGAAACTAATGTCATTACGCTCATACTGCACATCTACAAGCTTTCTTAACAGCTGATTACGCTCAATTTCCATTCCTGTACGAATAGAAACGAGCATTTCACGATATTCTTCCGGCGAACCTAAACCATAAATACATGACACAGACGCAATAATTATGACATCTTCACGCTCAAATAATGCGGATGTAGCCGAGTGGCGTAATTTATCGATTTCGTCATTAATACTTGAATCTTTTTCGATATACGTATCTGTTTGTGGTACGTATGCTTCTGGCTGGAAATAGTCGTAGTAACTAACAAAATATTCGACTGCATTGTTCGGGAAAAATTCTTTAAATTCACTATATAGTTGACCTGCAAGTGTTTTGTTATGTGCCATAACAAGTGTCGGCTTTTTTACTTGTTGAATAACATTTGAAATTGTAAATGTCTTCCCAGTACCTGTTGCCCCAAGTAATGTTTGATGGCGCTTTCCTTCATTTACACCTTTTACAAGTTCTTGAATCGCATTTGGCTGATCACCACCTGGTTGATACGGTGATTGCAAATTAAATTGCTCCATCCCATTCGCTTCCTTTCATTCCATCTAATACGTTTATTTTATCATAGCTTTATTCAAATATCGAACAATAAACGAACGTACGTTTTATTTTTTGTTCGATTGGGTGTGAAATGTTGATCAACCTAAGCCCTAGGTAGTGACCTGAGCCAGGGATAAGTGAAATCGATCCTTTGTTACATATTGTTGAGTGTTATTGTGCCACTATCGAGCAGTTTTGCACTATTGCGGAGCGCTTACTGACCAAACACGAGCCCCTATACACTACCAACCTAATTCACTTCTCTACTACAATTCAAAAAAAATACTTTTTCACAAGGATCCTAATCAGTTTGATAACAAACGCAAAAAACATTCTTTTTAAATATAAAAGACCGCTCCTCCACTACGGGAAAGAACGGTCAAACAACTATTCATTATTCATTACTTGGCGTAAGGCCACAAGTTCATTTGCGTAAAGATGGAAAGATTGCTCATCTTTTTCGTCTAGTGCTTTATCTATGAGAACAACCAGTTGCTCTTCACGCTGCATACGCTGGATACGATTTAAAAATAAATCTAAATAAATGTCATTCAATAATTTTTCTGCTTCACTGATCCGCTTTGTCTGACCCACTGCTTTCAGAAAATCTGTGTAAGAATAATATTTATCCAACGATATCACCTCGTCACTTTTCTTAATTATAAGAAAATTCAGAACCAAAAGCAATGTTATTTACTCAAAATTAAAATACTACTTATTTATTGTACTTCCCCAGAAGAATTTGCAACAATTCCCTTAGAGAAATTACTACAAATTCTCAAAGGGAATGTTGCAAAATAGTCACTTTTTCAAATTTCAAATTTTCTATTATGCTACAAATAGATTTAAAAAAAGGAGAAGATGAATATGACAACAAACAAAATTTATATTGGTGCTTACTTAGTTTCATTCAATACTTATATACTGCAACCTTTTAGACAAGATTCAAAAATTTACACACGCGTTGTGGACAAGCATAATGAATTAATCGTAACTCGAAAACCAATGTATGTCATTCGTAAGTCTTGTCTGTCCTTAGGTACAACATATGAAACAGCAAAAAATGCTGCAAAACGTTTTTTTGGCAATCAACATAAGCTTCCAATCGTCGTTACGCATGATTTCGGTGTGCCTTGTATTTTTTTACCTACTTTTTCACCAAATTCCGATCTAAACACCTGGGTTGGTCTGCATGCCATCACTAATATTCAGCCCTTAGAATCTGGCTGCTTAGTTACTTTAAAAAATGGTGTACGGATTGAACTACATGTTAAATATGCCTCTTTCAGCAAACAATTTGTCAACGCATCCATGTTATACAAGCATTACCTAGAAGAACGTAAACAAATTATTTATGAATCACCTTTTTAATAAAAGAAAAAGCCATAGCTACGATGCTATGGCTTCTTTCATATTAAATACGTGAACGTAAGTAAGCGTTGATGAATGCATCTAAATCGCCATCCATCACAGCACCAACATTTCCAGTTTCCTCATTTGTACGGTGATCTTTTATCATTGAGTAAGGATGGAAAACGTATGAGCGGATTTGGGAACCCCAACCAATTTCTTTTTGCTCCCCACGAATTTCATTTAACTGCTCTTGTTGCTTATCAATTTCAAGTTGATATAATTTACCTTTTAACATTGTCATCGCTTTTTCACGGTTTTTAATCTGAGAACGTTCAGCCTGACATTGCACAACTGTTCCAGTAGGCATATGCGTAATACGAACAGCAGAGTCCGTCGTGTTAATATGCTGACCACCAGCACCAGTTGCACGATACGTATCAACTTTCAAATCTTCTGTACGAATATCAACCTCGATATTATCGTCAAATTCAGGCATAATATCGCACGAAACAAATGATGTATGACGACGACCAGATGAGTCGAAAGGTGAAATACGAACTAAACGATGCACACCTTTTTCAGCCTTTAAATAACCATAAGCATTATGCCCTTTGATAGATAAAGTGACAGATTTAATACCCGCTTCATCGCCAGGAAGATAATCGATTGTTTCCACTTTGAAGCCACGTTTTTCAGCCCAGCGTGTATACATACGCAACAGCATTGAACCCCAATCTTGAGATTCCGTACCACCAGCACCTGGGTGAAGCTCTAAAATCGCATTGTTTTTATCATAAGGTTCACTTAATAATAACTGCAACTCGAAATCAGCTATTTTTCCCTTAAATTCAACAATTTCATTTCCTAATTCCTCTTGAAGCTCTTCGTCTGGCTCTTCACGCAATAATTCAAGTGTCATGTCTAAATTTTCATGCGTTTCAAGCAGCTCATTGTATTCATTCACAATCGCCTTAAGTCCGTTACCTTCATTAATAACAACTTGCGCACCTTGCTGATCATCCCAAAAGCCTGGCATTAACATCATTTCATCTAATTCTTGTATACGTGCCTCTTTGTTTTCTAAGTCAAAGAGACCCCCTAAAGTCCGCCAATTTTTTGGCTGTATTGTCTAACGCATTGCGTACATCTGCTAATTCCATCATATATAAATCCTCCGAACATTTTTATATGATTTCAATTCTATATTTCAGAAATGAAATCTTTATCACTTTATTATATCGTTTTCAACATAGAAAACATACTTATTGTGTGAAATTAATTTATTGAAGCTTTGAGTATGCTCAACTTGAATACTATTTTTGCGATTAAGTCGATGAACATGCAGCAGTGTGGAAGTGCTAGCCAAGGGGCGATTATGCGTTAGAATTCCCTCCCCAATAACTAAAAGCCGCCCAAAACTCAAGGCGACTTTTATGTTTAAACTGAACCGTGACAGTTTTTATATTTTTTTCCGCTTCCGCATGGACAAATTGCATTACGTCCTACTTCTTCCGTTTTGCGAAGTGGTTGTTTTTTAGGCGCTGGTGCCCCGTCTTCTTTCGGATTCACAGCTTGACCTTTTGCCACTTCTTCACGCTCTAAGTTGCTGCGAATTTCAGCTTTCATCGCATATTTCGCAACATCTTCACGAATAGAAGCTACCATATCTTCGAACATCGCAAAACCTTCTTGCTGATACTCGCGTAGTGGATCTGTCTGACCATAAGCACGTAAGTGGATACCTTGGCGCAGCTGATCCATTGCATCGATATGATCGATCCATTTCGTATCAATAGAGCGAAGTAAAATTACTTTCTCAAACTCACGCATACGATCTGGCGTTAGTTCTGCTTCTTTTTCATTATAATGCATGTAAACCGCATCCGAAATAAGTTTTGTCATTTCTTCTACTGATTTACCTTCTAAATCAGCAACTTTCACGACACCTTCATCAAGTAAATTACCAGCAACATAATCTTCAATTGCTTTCAGATTCCAATCAGTTTGCTCACCTTGTGTATAAAGCCCAACGACATTTTCAATTGCCTGATCAATCATAGACTCCACTAATGAGCGCATATTATCTGTTTCCAAAACTTCAAAACGCTCTTTATAGATGATTTCGCGTTGTTGACGTAACACATCATCATATTGTAATAAACGCTTACGTGCATCAAAGTTATTACCTTCTACACGTTTCTGTGCAGATTCTACAGCACGAGAGACAACTTTCGATTGAAGTGGCTGTGAATCATCCATACCAAGCTTCATCATCATTGCTTTCATATTGTCAGAACCGAAGCGACGCATTAAATCATCTTCCAGTGAAAGATAAAACTGTGTTACCCCTGGGTTACCTTGACGACCAGAACGACCACGTAACTGGTTATCAATACGACGAGATTCATGACGTTCTGTACCAAGCACCGCAAGACCGCCAAGTTCAAAGACACCCTCACCAGGTTTAATGTCCGTACCACGACCAGCCATGTTTGTCGCAATCGTTACTGCACCTTTTTTACCTGCATCGGCAATAATTTCCGCTTCACGCTCATGATTTTTAGCGTTCAGAACATTGTGTGGAATTTTATGCTTGTTCAATAAACTCGAAATGATTTCCGACGTTTCAATTGCTACTGTACCAACAAGAACCGGTTGTCCCGCCTTATGTCGTTCAGCAATATCTGCTGCCACTGCTTTATATTTCCCTTCCATTGAAGCGAAAATTAAGTCTGCACGGTCATCACGCGCGATTGGTTTATTCGTTGGAATCGCAATAACGCTCATATTATAAATATTGCGGAATTCCTCTTCCTCTGTTTTCGCCGTACCTGTCATACCGGCTAGCTTATCGTACATACGGAAGAAGTTTTGGAACGTAATTGTTGCCATCGTCATCGATTCATTTTGAATCTCAACGCCTTCTTTTGCCTCAATCGCTTGGTGTAAGCCGTCCGAATAACGGCGGCCTTTCATTAGACGACCTGTAAAGCCATCAACAATGACGATTTCCCCTTCTTGCACAACATAATCGACATCATTATGCATACTCACATGCGCTTTTAAAGATTGATTGATCGCATGGTTCAAGCGCACATGTGTTAAATCAAATAAGTTATCAATACCAAAAGCCTTCTCTGCTTTTTCAACACCACTATCTGTTAACGTAACGCCCTTTGTTGACTCTTCATACGTGTAATCCGTTTCAGCAGTTAACATACGCACAAACGCATTAGACTGCTTATACAACTGCGCAGATTTCCCAGCTTGTCCTGAAATTATTAAAGGCGTACGCGCTTCATCTACTAAAATAGAATCGACTTCATCAATGACTGCATAGTGTAGATCGCGTTGCACTCGCTCTTCTTTATAAAGCACCATATTATCACGTAAATAGTCGAACCCTAGCTCATTGTTCGTGCTATACGTAATATCCGCATCATACGCTTCACGCTTCTCTTCCTTCGTCAAACTGTTTAAGTTCAAACCAACAGTTAAACCTAAGAAATTATACAATTGACCCATTTCTTCAGCATCACGGCTCGCAAGGTATTCGTTGACTGTAATAACATGCACACCTTTACCAGTAATAGCATTTAAATAGACAGACATTGTCGAAGTTAACGTTTTACCTTCACCCGTCTTCATCTCAGAAATATTACCCTCATCGAGTGAAGCTGCCCCCATTACTTGCACACGGAATGGATACATCCCAAGCACACGCTTCGATGCTTCGCGGCTAACAGCGAATGCTTCTGGGCGAATCGTCTCTAGCTTTTCGCCATCTGCATAACGTTTTTTAAACTCTTCTGTCTTTGCTTGTAGTTGTTCATCTGAAAGCTGTTCCATCTGTGAAGCCAACGCCTCAACTTGGTCAGCTATTTTTTCTAATCGTTTTAACTCACGTTTATTGAAATCAAATAATTTATTTAATAGGTTTGCCATGAATTTTTTCACTTCCTATATAGTCTCACATTCCATTTTACCATTGTCTAACAACTTCATGCAAACTGTCCCCTCAATTTTAAAACAGAAAAGACCTGCCCGTTGTAACAGGAGGTCTCTTCGAAAAATGAAATATTAACTTTTTATCAAAACAATCATATGAGCCATCGTTGAATAGCCACTTTCTTGTAGCATGGTACGTACATTTTGTAAATATGTATGTTTATGCTCGACCGTTTTAGAATAAGATTGAATTAGCTTTACTACTAGCTCAGTTGTCAATCCT
This sequence comes from Lysinibacillus sp., assembly GCA_036638655.1. Lineage (GTDB taxonomy): Bacteria > Bacillota > Bacilli > Bacillales_A > Planococcaceae > Lysinibacillus. The sequence goes on from JAVWKG010000112.1 coordinate 9,503, forward strand.
TTATGTTGTCCTGCCATACCTATTAAATGTAGCTTAATCATCGAAATATTGACAACTAACATGACATAACTTTCAAACAAGTTAGGCTGATCATACGGGAACAAACTTTTAAACACATAATTTACAGCATAGTTTTCAAGTATATATTCATGAGTATTCATAAATGGCGCGTAATATTCCATATACGCTTGTCTATACATTTCATTCGACTCCTGAATGCTTTTATCATCACTTAATTGTAAACCGTTTAACATGTCATTCATGCAATCTAAATATCTTTGACTTGTTATCCCTCCAGTTACACGATACCTCA
>JAVWKG010000113.1:0-9741 GCA_036638655.1 Lysinibacillus sp.
TTAAAGCTAATTCCAGTAATGGCAAATCATCCAGTTCGGGATCTGTCATTTGGTCTAACAATTGGAAACGTTTTTCCCATTCATCTACTTGGAATTGATCGATTGAAATTTTCTTCTTACTCGCCGTACTTGTTTTATCTTCATCATTTACGGTAGCTAAAAGAGACACTAATCGTTCATCTGCATACGTAGCCTCAATTTCGCTTTTTACCGCTTCAGCGATTTCTTCAAGCTCCCCGTAACGAACACCATAGTCAATCCACTTACGCTGGAAGAGATAGTTTTCATCAGCAGCTAAAGTCATCATTTGATTGAATGTATGGACGAAGCGTTCACTCAAGCCAACACGATGTTCTTTTTGATTGTCGAATACTTTCACTTGTAAAGGCAGGCCTTTGAACATTTGCACGTGCACATACACTTCACCGAAAAATTCATCTGCAATTTTTGATTCTTCTACAGCCGTTGACTCCTCACCTAGTGCGACACGAATAGCTGATAAAATTCCTTCCCATGCATACTTAGCATTTCGTTCAACAGCGAAAAAATCTGCTACATGATAGACGCCCTTAACACCTTCGACTGCTAAAATTGCCGCAACCTCTCCAGTAGCATCCGTTGCTGTCTCTTTAGTATAGTTAAAGCTTTTACCAAATGGTAATTCCGTATCAACTACAATTTTCATAGAATTCGGACTTGGTGTTGGTTCAATTGTAATGATTTTCATTTTGGTATTCTCCTATCCATTTACTATTTCATCTAAATAAGACCATCTCTCGATTAAGTGCTCATATTTAACATTCAGCTCATCTAAAGCTGCTGTTAATTGTTGAAGCTTCGTAAAATCAGCACCTGCTGCAGCAATTCCTTCTTCTGCTTGCGTAATATCTGCTTCTGTTTTTGCAATATCAGCATCGATTGCTTCCCATTCTTTTTGCTCTTTGAAGGATAATCTTTTCTTCTCTGATTTTGATTTTTCTTGTTTTGACTTCTCTGCCTTAGGCGCCTCAACTTTGACAGTTGCCGCTTGCTCACGTTTTGCTAAATAATCCGTGTAAATATCAAGAGACTCCTCCACCTGCCCTTGCCCGTTTAATACCCAAAGCTTTTTCGCAATACGATCTAGGAAAAATCGATCATGTGAAATTGTCAGTACGACCCCAGGGAAATGTTCGATAAAATCTTCTAGTACCCCTAGTGTTTCAATATCCAAATCATTTGTTGGCTCATCTAATAATAGAACATTCGGCTGTTCCATTAATAATTTTAAAAGGTGCAATCGTTTTCTTTCGCCACCTGATAGCTTGCCAATCGGCGTACCATGTCCATTTAATGGGAATAAAAAACGTTCTAGCATTTGTGCAGCTGAATAACGGACCCCTTCAGCATCCGTAATATCATTTGATGCTCCACGAATATATTCAATCATGCGTTCATTTTCATTCATTTTCGGTAATGTCTGTTTGAAATGTGCCAGTTTCACTGTAGACCCGATTAAAATTTCCCCAGCATCTGGAGCGATTTCTCCTGCTAACATATTGATAAGCGTAGATTTACCGGCACCATTCGCGCCAATGATGCCAATTCGATCACCTTGTTGTAGCAGGAAGCCAAAATCAGTGACGATTTTTTGATTGCCAAATGCTTTTGAAATACTTTCCGCTTCAAGCACTTTTCTTCCTAACCTCGTTGTTGCTAAGCCCATCTCAAGAGAAACATCGTCTGATTTACGTTCTAAATTATCTTCCAAATGTTCAAAACGTTGTATACGCGCCTTTTGTTTTGTTGAGCGAGCCTTAGCACCACGACGAATCCACTTTAACTCCGAACGATAGCGATTTCGGTCTTTTTGAGCAGATGCTGCAGCCATTTCCTCTCGTATTGCACGCGCTTCTAAAAAGTCGCCGTAGTTACCCGTATGGCGATACATCGTCTGGTCAGCAATTTCATATATATGTGTCGATAATTCATCTAAAAAATATCGGTCATGGGTAATGAAAATTACTGCACCTTTTAAACGCATGACCATCTCTTGTAACCATTCTGTCGATTGCACATCTAAATGGTTCGTAGGTTCGTCCAATAAATAAAGGTCTGCCGGCTCAATTAATACTTTGGCTAAGGCCACACGTTTTTGCTGCCCGCCAGAAAGAGTCACAACTTCTTTATCGAACATTTCCAGTCCTAATTTTGTTAGTGATGTTTTAGCAAGCGCATTCACATCCCATGCTTGTTCCTCATCCATACGATTTTGTAAACCGAATAACTTCTTTTGCAAGCTTTCTGAAGTCGAATCCGCCGCAAGTGCCGCGACTGTTTCTTCATATTCGCGATTCAACTTTAAAATAGGTGAATCTCCCGCAAACACAGCTTGCAACACTGTTTCGCCACTCTCAAATACTGGATCTTGTGGCAAATGTGCGATGCGGTATTTATTTGGATGATCGAGCGTCATCACATCTGCATCAGCATGACCTGCTAAAATAGATAGTAATGTAGACTTCCCCGTACCATTAATACCTATTAATCCAGCACGTTCACCTTCATATATAGTAAATTCTATGTTTTGAAACAGTGTCTTATCGCCCACTGTTTTCGTTAAATTTTGTACGATTAAATGACTCATGCTTCCCCGTCTCTTTCCGCCTTAAATTGCTGTAAAAATGTTTCCATATACTCATGACGTTGCGCAGCCATCTCTTTACCACGTGTTGTCGTCATTAAATCTTTTAATAACAATAACTTTTCATAAAAATGCGTGACAGATGAAGTTTGTTTACTGCGATATTCGTCTTCAGACATTTCCGTACGAGCTTCTTCTGCGACGTCGTATAGTTTCCTGTCTTTTGCACCGCCGTATGCAAATGTACGAGCAATACCAACAGCTCCAATTGCATCTAGTCGATCTGCATCACGCACAATTTTCGCTTCAATTGACGTCGCTTCAAGCTCGTTGCCTCCATTAAATGACACAGAAGCAATACAAGCTCGAATATGCTGTTTTTTCTCTTCACTTATAGGTAACTCAGCTATTAATTTATCTTCTTGTTCTTTACTATCCGTATACTTTTTATCACTAACATCATGCAAAAGAACAGCCATTCTTACTACTTCAGCATCTGCTTGTGGTTCTGTTTTTAAAATCGCTAATGCATTTTGATAAACTCGTTCAATATGTTGAAAGTCATGACTTGCATCAAATTTCTCATAAATCTCACGTACTTTTTCAGTCAATAAATCCATATGCTTTACTCAATCCCTTCCCTATGTATATTATACTGCATTATTCATGCCTTTTAACAATTATACCTTCTTTTTCACATTAGAGACGAAAAATGACTACAGTGAAAAAATTCAATATAAATAAATATCATCAGCACAAGTATATCAATTGATTTATTATTCAGAATATTGTAATCTAATAGTACAGGACGATCATCTTTCGTCTTGTAGGTTCACAGTTTGATAGTTGCAACGTCACATGCAAAAAGTGCACTTCAATGGGAATTATAATTGAATACCTTGTCAATATTTTCATTTAAAATGCATGTACTTTTAAATGTAATGTTCAAATTGGTCGCTTTCCCTTCATTATCAAGAGAAAAATAACGCATTGTGATGAACCATTTCAAACTTGTGAAAACGATGCAAAGGCACCGAAAAGATTCGGAAAATACTTTAAAGAATGCGTTCTTTATCTTCATTTTATTTTAGCGGCCTTCACATATACAGTGAACGTTAATTTTAATAAAATGTTCAATTTAACGCATATTCAATCTTTATATGTATAGACGAATTAATAAATACAGAGCAGCCATTTGCAATAGAACGTAAGTGTGGGCATTGATTTACCGAGGTTGGTTACTATTCTCCAGATGGTCAATAAAGATTTGTTACAAAGGAAGTAGGCAATATAAATATGTTAAGAACTATCTTCCCATTGAAGCAATAAAAGCTGCCCATCATATATATTGATGCTGGCAGCTTTTATTTTTCATTTTATTGATCTTATTTCATAAAAATTTTAGGGGTGAATTGAGCTCTAGGTACTTATGTTGAGAACACATAACAATAAATAAGCAGTCGCATCCAAAACACGACTACCCATATGAATGCTATTTAAAACAACTTTATGCCATATACACTTTACTAAAATATGAATCCAATCATGTCTATCATTTTAGTGACTTACCTCTAAAAGTAACTTTATTTCTTTTATTTGCTCTATGTGTCTCTGTTCATGCAAATAGATTTGTTCAATCCATTGATCAAGAGGTAACTCACCGAAAGCAGTATGCTTCACTGATTTTTCCGCCAATACGGATTTATCTTCTATTGTACTTAGAAAAGTCATTAATTTTTGCCTTGAATCGTTTAACAAATCAATAATTTGCTGAGTTTCAAATGGATTCCCATCTGGTTCTACGATTTTTGGCGCATTAATCTTTTTCGATCTATCCAACAGAAGATGAACTTTTTTACGTTCTGTTGGTGTACTATCAACCTGTTTTAATCCCCATGTAATTGCCTTTATAGTTGAATCTTCCACTAATATTAAATGATGACAAACCTCTGCAATGCTCCACGAATTCATATCGGGCTTACTATTAAATTGAACATCACTTAATAAAGTAATTTCATTTATTAAGTGATTTCTCGTTTCACACAGATAGTCATCTACTAATTCATTCATAAGATTTCTCCCTCCATTAGAAAATACGCTCTTGAATCAATTTCATAATTCCAATTTTGTTGTAAAACACGAATATTAGTAAATAAGTGAAATTAATTATTTGTACAACAAATTTATATTCGGTTACAGGCGGACGCGGGTAAGCACCGAGCTGCGCACCTCTCGTTTCACTCAGGCCAACACGATGTTCAGCAAAAAAGCGTTGTGGCAGTACCTGACGACATTTGACTTTGATCCTTTTTTACTATTCTTACTGAAGCCGCCGCCTTCCGCTCCTATCAACAATATTCGTGTTTCTTTATAGAAAATCTTCTTTTAAAATTAATTCGCGTAAATTCTTTTTATGTATATTCACTTTGATACAAAAGTATGCTCTCCGACCTGTTGATTACTTTTAGTTGGCATTCTGATTAAACTTAACCGTCAGCCCAATAAGCAAAGCGGTCTATGACTTCGGCTGCTGGATCTTCGGTTCTCGCTCTCCAATGGTTTACCGGCTTGCCTCTACGACCTTCATCAATTGCTTTCGATTTAATGTAATCGAAGTATCCTTGTAACTTCTCAGAACTACTATTAAAGTAGGAAGTTGATTTCAGCTACGGGATGCTCGCTTTCCGCGGGTAAGCACGGATCCGCCTCCTCAGCTACAATCAACTAAAAATGTAATAATAAAAGTTAGTATTGAGTGCAAAGTAATCAATTTGAAGGAGAATTACTACCCAATGTTTCCCTAATCAACACACTTGTGCTTTTATAATATTATTTTCAAGTAAAGCTTCATATAGTTCAACAACCTCCCTAAAGAAAACTACTGAACTATACTCCAATTCTTCTTTCACAGTATTCAGTTCAACGCATCAACAAGCATAAATAGTGCTAGGTGAAAAATTCAAAAGAGAAAAGGTATGATTAGCAAGATTAAGGACTTAACTAAATTACTTTACCTATAAACCCCCTCCAAATACCCAGCTCCATAATACATTTCATACAAAAATCAACATATCCAATTGCCAATACTTCGCCTTATTTTGCAAAAACCTTTGAGAAAACAGCCTTCGTCAACACGAAATAACTAGGCGTTAGCGCACCAAAAAAGCAGAAGAATTAGCATTTTCTTCTGCTTGATAATTTATAGATTAATATAGCCTTGGTTATTTATATTTTTTCCGTTAAATAAAGATATAAAACCAGTTATTATTAGGAAAAGGAACAGAATACCACAAGTTAAACCAACGAATCCCCTTAGATTTATAAATCCACTAGAAAATAAGAAAATGGCAACAAAAATTGATAAAATACCCGGTAACATTCTTATTAAAATAGGAAATTCTTTTTTACTAAACCACCTGGTAAGTTCTAAAATAGTAACTACCGGTATAAGAGCAATCAGTATAGGTCCTAAAAGCATCATAAAATCTACCTCTTCCATTTTATTTTCATATTACCATTTTAACACACACAACACTTCATTGAACAGAATATTCAGAACATTAATTTTAATATAAATATTCCCGTTAAATTCGCGATTCTTTTCGACTATACTCAACTTCCTTTGTGTGCATTGAATTATTTTATGATGCTAACAACTAGTAAATAATGAAAAAAATTATGCCATGAATCCATTGATTAAGAATATTTGCTCAAGGTCGAGCTTGTAGGCGGCGCTGCGACATCCTTTGACACCCCCTTGCAAGCTCGGGATTTTCAAGTGAGCCTGATTATCGTACCAAAGTTTATCCTCGCCATCAGAGAGTGCGTATCATTTAAAAAACGGGCAATTTTAAAAAGTTTTTTTACGGGAAAACGAGTACAAGCCTGTACGCGGTATATTAAGCAAAGGAAAAATCCACTGTCCTTATAAGATGTGTCGTTATGAGCAATATCATGGCGCTCCTAAAAGGAACATAAAACTAAGTTGAAAGCGCTACAGAAAGAAATAGACGTTCTTTCTCTCGCATATAAAAAAGCCACCTCAAAATAATTTGAGATGACTTTAGAAAATACTTTTTTAAAATAACCCTAATGCATGTCCTTCACTATCAACATCCATACGCAATGCAGCTGGTGCTTTTGGTAGTCCTGGCATTGTCATAATATCACCAGTCAGACAAACCAAGAAGCCTGCACCGAGCTTTGGAATAACTTCACGAATCGTAATAACGAAACCTTCTGGACGTCCTAACAGGCTCGCTTGATCAGATAGTGAATACTGTGTTTTAGCCATACAGATCGGTAAAACATCCCAACCGAATTTTTCGATTTGGGCAATTTGCTTCTTCGCTTGTTCTGTAAAGTTAACGTCTTTGCCGCCATATACTTTTTGCACGATTGTACGTACTTTTTCTTCAATTGAATCTGTCACTTCATAAATTGGAGCGAAGTTGTTTTCTTCTTCGATTACTGCTAGTACTTGCTCTGCTAGTACAAGACCGCCTTTTCCGCCCTCTTCCCAGACATTTGTGCGGGCAATGCGTACATTTTGCTCTTTACACCAGTTCAGCACCGCTTCAAGTTCAGCTTCTGTATCTGTGATAAAACGATTCAATGCAATGACAGGTTCAACGCCAAATGCACGAACTGTATCCACATGCTTCGCTAAGTTTTCGATGCCTTTTAATAGTGCGTCTACATTTTCACCAACAAGCTCTGTTTTTGCTACGCCACCATGCATTTTAAGGGCCCGAATTGTCGCTACAATAACAACAGCACTTGGTTTAAAGCCGCCTTTACGTGCTTTAATGTTCATGAATTTCTCAGCACCTAAATCTGAGCCAAAGCCTGCTTCTGTTACAACAATATCCGCTAATTTACGGGCTGTTTGTGTTGCCATAATAGAGTTACATCCATGGGCGATATTAGCAAAAGGCCCACCATGAATGATTGCTGGCGTACCTTCTAATGTTTGCACTAAGTTTGGTTTGAAAGCATCTTTTAATAGAAGCGTTAACGCGCCTTCTACTTGTAAATCACGTACAAAAACTGGTTCACGGTCGAATGTATAACCAACCACGATGCTCGCTAGTCGTTCACGTAAATCATCAATACTTGTTGCTAAGCAGAAAACAGCCATAACTTCTGATGCAACCGTAATGTCGAATCCATCTTCACGTGGCATCCCTTGTACAGGACCACCTAGACCGACAACGACTTTACGTAAAGCGCGGTCATTTAAATCCATTACTCGTTTCCATATAATACGGCGTGGATCAATATTCAATACATTCCCTTGGTGAATATGATTGTCGATAAATGCCGATAACGCGTTATTTGCAGATGTAATCGCATGAAGATCACCAGTGAAATGTAGGTTAATATCTTCCATTGGTACGACTTGTGCGTATCCACCACCAGTAGCGCCACCTTTTACACCCATAACAGGTCCTAGAGACGGTTCACGTAATGCAACAACTACTTTTTTCTCTAATTTATGTAATGCATCTGCTAAGCCAACTGTCACTGTAGATTTCCCTTCTCCAGCAGGTGTTGGACTAATCGCTGTTACTAAAATAACTTTCGCATCTTCACCTTGTGCTTTCACTTTAAGCGGATCAATTTTCGCTTTATAGCGACCATATTGTTCAATCGCATCTTCTGGAATTCCAGCAGCTTGCGCAATTTCTGTGATAGGCTTCATAATCGCTTGACTTGCGATTTCTAAATCTGATAATGGTTTATCTTTCGTTGTCATTAAGCATCCTACTTTCCATGTTGTTTCAGCATCCATTATAAGCTATTTCAAAATAAAGTGGTACTTAGTGCTGAAATATTTGAGCATTAAGGAGAAAACCTTGATTGAAGTGTTGAAATTTTTTCGATATTTCGACATTTATTTGACAACTCGAATAAATTCCTGTATGTTCTAATAGAAAATGGAATTGTCACATTTTTCGAAATACAATCATTTTATTCAGTAGCATTGGAGGAGAGCGCTTATGCACCAAGGTATAGTAAAGTGGTTCAATAACGAAAAAGGTTACGGATTTATAGAATGTGATGATGGTGAAGAAGTGTTCGTACACTTTACAGGCATACAGCAAGAAGGATATAAAACACTTGAAGACGGTCAAAAAGTATCGTTTGAAGTAATTGAAGGTAATCGTGGTCCTCAAGCTTCAAATGTTGTGAAAGTATAAGTAACAGACATCATTATCACCAACTCGGCGATAGTGATGTCTTTTTTATTTTATAATGGTCATTTTATACTTTACCACTAGGTTTTATTAGTTTAAAATAAACACAAATAAAATTTGCTAGTCAGCTACACAAAATTATCCCTGTCGAAAATTAGAAACTCATCATAAAATAGCCTTAAAAGGAGAGGAATATTATGACACAGCATTTCATTCATACAGAGCAAATTACAGCATTCAAACAAGCGCTTGGCAATTATCCAACTGGTGTAACAGTCGTGACAACATTTAACGAAAATAACGAGCCTATTGGATTAACCGTTAATTCTTTTGCATCGGTATCCATTAATCCTTTACTGATTTTATGGTCAATCGACAAAAACACAAAGTCTTATAATGAATTTATGGTAGCCACTAAATTTGCTGTAAATATTTTAGCAAGTGAGCAGGCAGCTATCTGTAATTTGTTTGCAAGCAAAGTGCCTGACCGCTTTAGCCAAGTCGCTTGGGAAACCTCCGCACACCAGCTTCCTGTTCTACAGGAAACCTTGTCCGTATTACAATGTGAGAAGGCTCAAGCCATCGATGCAGGTGACCATACTATTTTCATCGGTCACGTCATTCAAATTGACAACGCTGATAAACAGCCCCTTCTCTATCATCAACGTAAAGTCGGCCAAATTCCACCAAGCTTTTATGAATAATACTGTGAGTTATCTACAAAGCTTCTCAGTATGTCGACATAAAAATTAAGATTGCTACTCCGAGTGGATGTTTTTCATTTTGTTTATGACATTATTTAGAAAAACCGGGCAAAAACACGACCGGTCCTTTTTGGATTATTTGCTATTTTCATTTGTGATAAACCGGATATTTTGGTTCATAAGCATCACCTGAGATTGATTTCCGTTCCGGCTG
>JAVWKG010000114.1:0-9698 GCA_036638655.1 Lysinibacillus sp.
CAATTTTTTCCGTATCGTTATGTGTGAGTTCTTATTTTCCATTTGTAAGCCTCATCCTCTCTTATTTTAATTCATATGAAAGGATGCGGCTGATTACAACTTCAAATGAGCTTTTTTTAGAGAGAGAAGTGATTTTTCAGTAAATGAAAAGAACGTGGAAGTTGGAGAATCTGTTTTTTGAAGCGTTTGCCAGTCCAAGCTGAGCGGAGCGTTCGCGAAGCCGAGCGTTCATGAAGCCGTGCCGACCGCTTCTTTTTCCGAGTTCACTTACTCTCGAAAGCAGTTTGCCCAATTCCGAAGTGAAGATAAGGATAGTTAGTTTGATTAGTAAAGATCAGTTTTCATAAGAACAGAGCGAATCCGCTAGCGAATCGCTCTGTTCTTGTAATAACCATAGATTACAATGATGAATCTACTAAGCGTGCACAGGTCCCAAACTTAGAATTGCACACTAAATCCTTTAAATTCATGAACTCCTGTTCCAAATTTGACTAAATTATTATTTCTCAAATAGTTTACTGCTTCTTTTACACCATCTAAAATATCTGGATTAATTCCTAGCGTATTATGTGAACCATAAATCATTGTTATATTAGGAATTTCTGTAATTCTTTCTAAAGAATTCACTAAATCAACTGGATTTGTCGTTGGATAAAATGCATAGATTGGCGTCTCATCATAAAATAAATCTCCTGTAAACAAATAGCCAAATGTTTCATCAAAAATAGTAATGTGACCAGGAGAATGGCCTGGTGTATGGTAAATCATTAATTTTCTGTTTCCTAAGTCAATAATTTCACCATCTTTTAGAAGTTCAGTCGGTTCACCTTGGAAAGGCATATAGTTAGCAGGATTAAAACTTTCTGGTGTTGGAATGCTAATATCTCTAGCTGTATTTGCTCTTATCTGTTCCAAAGACAATCCCACAATGCCATGAACTAACCAATCTCTTTCATACTCATGAACAAAAATATTGTCATACATTCCATGGCTTCCAATATGGTCGGAGTGAACATGAGTTGTGAGGATATCAATTGGTAAATCTGTTAATTGGTCAGTTATTCTTTTCATATTATCAATACCTAAACCTGTATCTATAAGCGCCGCCTTTTTATCTCCCAACAATAAAAACGAATGAACTTTTTCCCAATGACCTAATTCGCTAATTGCAAAAGTTTTTTCGTCGATTTTTCGAACCGTAAACCAAGGATCATTTATCACTATATTTTCACTCCCATTTTTACTACTCTACTAAATTCAATCCTTACGTAAAATACGATAGTGGATGTTTAAAAAGGGTAGACCGAAAATCCACATTTGATGTGTGGCTGACAAGGTCTTTTCGTTACTAGCCGTAATCGTAAAATGTTCGTGTAATGGTAGCTTTATTAAATTTGAGCGAAAGGCTAAATAAATACCTGTGTCGCCACCATCCTGACTTGTTAAACTGAGTTGTCCATCGTGGCTATTGAGTTTTAAAATACCAACCATTGTGGAATAGGGCAGTGGCAGTGCGATATTCATGTATGTCGTTTGTGCCGTTTGATGCTTTGAATAGAGTGCAACGAATGTTGTCTGTGCGTCCACTTTGCGAATCCATGCACGAGGCTTAATGCGTCCATCTTCATTTTCAGAGATAGTCGTAATTGTACCTGTCATTTCTACTTCCTTTTGCGAAAGTGGTAAATTCAATTGTTGTGTTCGAGTGCTAATCAATTTATAAAAAATAGCAAAAGGTTTAAACCATGCTCGCCATTTTACACTTGCAAAAAGTTGATATTGCCCGGTATTTTCGTAAAAGTGTGTGATGGCCTTTGGTAGCGATATTGTATCAACGAATGCATCTAAATGATCGACTAATCCTGGGTGTGGCTCACCTGTAGTTGTCAGCTTCCCTCGAATATGGCTAACAGGAAATGTCCATGGTAGTTGCTTTGTGGAAGGGGGTTCTAATGACCAACCTAACACAGAGAATAAGCCGAAAAGTATACAATTAAAAAAGCCGTGTAATACAATCATGCGATCAATACTAATCATTATGTGTCCACTCGCATTGCCGATTGCGTAAAGTAGAGACCATAAAATAGTAAGACAAAGCGTACCAAAAGAAATTCGGATAAAAATAGCTTGCCAAATGTTGTGAAAGCGTGCTCGTAGCGCAAGGAAAAACAAAGCATAAATAGCGCCAATATAAAGCATGACGGATACTACTTCGACAATGCGCGAGAAGCTAATACCAATTGCAACGAGGAGCGGACCAGCTAACACGATTAAAGTAATCGGTGTATACAATCTCGTCGTACAAAGTCGGCCGAATAAGCCAACTGAAATGGCGAATAAAAATGCTGAATAGTGAAAGTGAATGGCAGTTAGCCATGTAATTAATGGACTAAAGCCTGTGTCAATGTTAGCGATATAAGCAAAAAACCAAAGCCCACCAATACATAAATAGATAAGCCCGACATCAATAGCGATTTCCGCCATATTCGTAAACCCGCGTCTCATAAAGCGGTTGATGCCGAGGTATGCAACAAAAGCGGTGTAAAGTAAGTAAACAAAGGCAAATAAAATGGCAGCAAGCCCTTCATTCCAAATATGTAGACTTGTCACAGCTAGCATACCTGTCAAAATAATCGGCATATGCCAACGTTTTATAGGTATGATAATTTGAAGCGTGGCTGGTACAAAAACAAGTTGTGCTACGGTTAAAAGCAGTAAATAACTTGACTGAGTATGGAGCAACAAACAAACGCCAAATAATAGCCAACCAACTATTGTCAGGGGGCTAAATAAACTTTTGCGTAAATTCACCAGCATACATCATCAACCTCCCAAAAAGTGGATTATGGATGGACACGTGAATGGTATAAACATCACGAACATCATCATAACCTTCCTCTACAATTACTCGCCCCTCTAACAATCGGGGTATGGCAAATTCACTCTTGCGGAGGACAAATCGCTGTAAACCAGAACGAATGAGAAGAAAACCTTCCTTTGTAACAGCGAAATGTAAATCTGAATAAAATAGGGACGGTTTGCCTAAATAATCTTTAACAATTTGTTTCTCCAAATCAATCGTCATGCGTGCATCAAAATGTCTTGTTTTATCGCCGAAGAAAAAAGTGCGTTCCCAGCTAATTTCATGCTGTCCGTCTGCGAGTGGTCTACAAGTATTGCTAATCGTAAAAGGAATGTTTTCCCCGGACTCAGGAAACAAAAAACGTAAACGAGTAGTAGCCCTAAGGAAAGGTGAGAGCCATTTAGCACCTGTTTCAATCTTTGTCATGATTCCTTCTGCATAAAATGATTCGCCAATAGGTAATAAATAGCGACACTGTAATTTAGGATGCAATTTGTAGAATTCATCACCGAGTAGGCTTTTATAAATGGTCATACATTTCCACCTCTATTTCTTTTGCAACTTTTTGCAGTCGGTAAATCCTTGGAAACAATATAGCCAACGATGGACATAAACCAAAGCGTTACATTTAAAGTAACTGGGTTGAATGGCGCACCGGCAATTGAAAAATCCGCTACAAGAGCACTTAGTGTAAGTATTGGGAATAGTAGTATTTGTAGTGCTAGTAATCGACGTTTTTGCCAAGGGAATAACCAAGCGATGGCGAATAGGACTTCTAGAATGCCAATTATAAAAACAGCTCGAATGGCATTTTGTCCCTCGATACCAGTTAGTGCTGAAAAGAGTGTAATCTCCCCAGCATGCTGTACGACCACTTTCGGTAAAAGCCCCTGATAAAACCAAACGAGGAAAAATAATAAGCTCGTAATTTGTGCGATAAAAAAGCGACGATATTGCCAAGAAGGGGATTCACCTTTTTCAATCCAACGGCGTAGCACATCAAAGCTAAGTGCTGTTGCCCATCCCATAACAGGGCGGAATAGTAGATCGAGAAGCTGTCCGATTTTCCCATAGCGGACATCATAATCATATTGTGTAAGAAAAGTTATTTCATTTTCTTTAGGTATGTACTGCCAGTAGCCTTTGCCCTCACGAATAGGGGATATTTTTTGATCTGTCCCAAAATGTAGGGAGGATGTTTTCGTCCCATCGACTTTATTGTGAGTTCCTTTACTTTCACCCCAACCCGCTACTGTTAAGCCGGGCATTACTTTTGTTTCATAGGTAAATAATTGAGGTGCATCTTCATGTTCTTTTGGCATATATGTAATGGACGTGAAGCGCAAATCCCATTGCTCATGATAATGTGGATTTTGTGTATATTGCCAAACGGTATCGATAGGAGCGTTCATCGGAATTTCAACATAAATGGGCTTCTTTTTCAATTTTTTCCACCTCCTGTATGTAGCGTATCATATCAAAAGAGATTTTAACATCGTTGATTGAAAGAGGAGGGGAGAATCAAAAAAAATCGCCAAGACTTTACGTCAAGGCGAGATTTTATGTGCAAAAGCGAAGCGTCAATAATGATTAAGCTTCTTTCTTTTGATTTTTAACTCCGATTAAATAACCACCTAGAGCAATTCCAAGTAAAACTACCCAGAAAGTTAATTTCCATGCTGTTGAGTGTGGGAAATCGTGTGGAAGGATAGCTAGATTCTCGTGCGCTAACGCAAGTACTGCTAGCTTTACCCCAACCCAGCCAACGATTAAGAAGGCAGCTGTTTCTAGAGATGGGAATTTATCTAGTACTGTAACGAACCAACGAGCAGCGAAACGCATCATAATAACACCGATCAGACCACCTAGGAACATAACCCCGAATTGTCCAGCATTAATGCCGCCGATATCGAAGTTACCTAAGTGTGGAAGTGTAACTGCGATTGCTACAGCAGCTAAAATAGAATCGACTGCAAATGCGATATCTGCTAATTCTACTTTTAAAACCGTCATCCAGAAACCAGATTGTTTTTTAGGTTCCTTAATTTCATCAGGTTCGCTATTCCCCTTAAAGGTATCGTATAAATGTTTACCTGACATAATTAATAAGTATGCGGCACCGATCGCTTGTATTTGCCAATATTTCACAAGTACTGTAATTAAGAATAGAGCTGCAAAACGGAAAATAAATGCCCCGACTAACCCGTATAGTAATGCTTTTTGTTGTTGTTCTTTTGGTAAATGTTTTACCATAACAGCCATTACGACAGCGTTATCTGCTGCAAGTAAACCTTCGAGAACGATTAATACGATAAGTACCCATGCGTATTCTAATAGTATTGCTTCCAAAATGTTTCCTCCTTTTAATCAATCACAGAAAAAAGAATATGTCTACTTTATACAATTTCTTCCTAATTTAGACAAAAGAAAAAGACCCATGCCTAATAAATAGGCAAAGGTCTTGCTAAGCAAATATTTGTCTGTTATATAGACGAATATTTGTACCTGTCGCTACGCTGTCGGTACAGAAACCATGTACGCTTTGGCGTACATGGTTTTTGCTATCACACCCGATGGCAAAGCCATGTAATGACGAATGTGAAACCAGATGCATCGTTCGCATCTGCTAGCTACTCCCCCTTGACAAAATTGTCAAAAGATATTCTGTTCTTCTTAACAAGATTATAGCATGACTCGTGCTCTTTGCAAATAAAAAATCATTATAATTCAAAAAAAATGCCATTTTAAACATGTAAACGGCTTTTAAAATGGGCACTGCTACTTATCGATTGTCTCTTTAAAATTCTTTTTCCCAGATTTAAGAGAAGTAATTTCTACTGTGAGCTTGTCGATGGAGTCTTCCGTTAACGCGATTTTCCCTTTCTTTTGCATCTTTTTCCATGCTTTTACGTCTTTTCGATATAATTGTTCCGATAATCGGTAAATATCAATATCTTGTTTTAATGCTTCTTCATACGTGTCTTTAATTTCAT
The DNA here is from genome assembly GCA_036638655.1 of Lysinibacillus sp. Lineage (GTDB taxonomy): Bacteria > Bacillota > Bacilli > Bacillales_A > Planococcaceae > Lysinibacillus. Next base: position 5,857 of record JAVWKG010000114.1, read on the forward strand.
TTTTCACTTCTTTTATGATGCCTTCTCGGATGTCTTTGTTTGTTAATTCTGCTTGTAAGCCATTGATGACTGCGTCCATTTTCACAGTAATATTGAATTTTGCACTATCATTTTTTACGTTTGGTTTAATATCCACTTTAATGTTTGATAAATCTACAGTGAGGTCTACTTTTTCACCTTTATCAATCGTGAAGGTTAGACCGCCTTTGTCTGTTTCGTTCGTCATCCACTGTAACCCGTTTGCTTTATCACCTGTGATGAACCCTTTTAACGTTTCTTTCGAGAGTACTGCAACTCCTTCTAATGAAGCGACTTTAGCTGGCCCTTCATTCGACTCCCAATTCTCTTTGATTGAAATTGAGGGGATAGCTATTTCATGCCCAGGTTCATCTAAGCCAATAATAAATTTTCGGAAATTGATGGGTTGTATATACGATTGTTGTCTATGAGAATTCATAGGGTCACTGAGCTTTGATAATATAATGGCTTTATTGATAACAGGCGTTGTTAATAATACATCTTTCGGTGAATCTTTCGTACCGTAAAGCCAAACTTGATATCTCATTTCTTGAAAGCGAAGAAAACTGTCGACGACCACATTGATTTCCCCGCTTTTTAACATGTTTTCAGAAAGGAGGAGATAAGAAAATGTTCCCCAAAAAACTTTTTGGTCTGTGGAATGATATAAGTTGAAAAAGGCTTCTTCCATCGTTTTGCCTTTTGCATGACCTACTTGAGATTGTGCAGGACTAGTACTCGGTTGATCGGATTTGGCGATATTGGAAAAATCGATAATTTGCGCATAGATTTCGAACTGTCCGTCTTTATAATCCAGGCCAATACCATGAATATAGAGCATTCTTTCTGGCTCATCCACATCCCAACAGCCGGATAAGACGATTGTAAGCGGTAAGAGAAGTATGATTAGAATTTTTTTCATTTTTTGCCCTCAGGTGTTCGTGTTTTATCTTGAGAACTTAATGTATTTGGGCGTTTCGTGTAATTTTTCGGTGATAACCTTAGCAGTGATTTTTGGATGGTTGCCCAACTTAAATCTGTCGCTAAACTCATATAGGGAACGCCAAATGTTCGGATACTTGATAAATAAAGAAGTGTCAAATACAGTGCCATAAAAAAGCCGAACAAACCTAAAAAAGCTGTCGCTAAAATAAAAAATATGCGCAAAATACTAATGGCTACTACGAGTGATTGGTTGACAAGGGTGAATGTAGCAATCGTAGAAATCGCGATGATGACAATCATTGCTGGACTTGTCACACCCGCTCGAATGGCCGCATCCCCGATAATTAAACCACCTACAACACTAATGGAACCACCAAGAACAGAGGGGAGTCGTAAACCAGCCTCGCGGAATAGCTCAAACATGAGCAGCATAAGTAGCATTTCAAGTGATGTAGGAATAGGGAGTCCCGTATTTGCCTGCACGATTGTCGCCAATAATTGTAAGGGCAATTGATTTTGATGGTAGGTTGTTAAGGCAAGCCAAAATGCCGGCAACATGATGCCAATTAAAATACCACCTATGCGTAATAGTCGTTCAAGTGAGCTGAAAACAATAGGATATTCATTATCCTCACTCGTTTTTAACAGTAAAAATAAATTGACTGGTGTGATGACAGCGTAGGAAACGCCATCAACGAAAATGAGAAATCGACCTCTGACAAGCGATTGAATGGCAAAGTCAGGTCTTCCTGTATTATCAGTTCGTGGGAAGATACGAGCGTTTTTATTGATTCGTTCCATCAGTAAGTCCCCGCTAAAGATGATATCTGTATCTACTTTATTTAATTGATTTTTGATGCCATTCAAAATATCTTTATTGGCGATATCATCAAAGTAAAGGATTGCAACTGTCGTTTTAGAGCGTCTGCCTAATTCCAATTTTTCTACGCACAATGAATTCGTAGGCAAGCGTTTTCGTATAAGAGCGATATTAACGGAGATGTCTTCAATAAAGTTATCTCTTGGCCCTTTTACGAGTACCTCCAAACGCGATTCTTCTGGATTACGATTCGGCTTTTTCGCAATATTACTAGCAAACAGTAGTTGATTTTCTTCAAAAAAGAGTAGTAGATTGCCCGAGTAGACAAGTGAAATGGCCTCTTCTAAATCGGCGACCTTTTTTAGTGCGGGTACGTGCAATTGCGCCAGTATTGCTTCTTCCGAAGGTTTCATTTTCTCAGACATATTGTCGAAAAACTGCTGTATACGCTGTACGATGACTTCATTCAACAAATGGGAGTCAATCATGGCGTCGCATGTTATGAAATGTACTTTTTGTTGACTAAATGTATACGCTTGAAACTTAATATCTGCTGAATTTTTAAACAAGTTTTTTAGATTAGTTAAATCCATTGTTTGTTCCTCAGATTGCATTACTTTTCACCACTTTTTGTTTGAATGTTGTTAGATGACTTTTTTGAAATAATAGCAGCAATACCTAAAATGACAGATAATATGAAAAAGAAGATAACGGTAGCTGTTAAAAGATATTTTCCTTTAAAGTCAAGAAATAGCGGTTCGTTCATAAGAAATAGGCCCAAACACATAAAGAAGAAAGGAGGAGCAATGAACTCCCATATGCGTTTTTTATCTCCAGATATATTTAATATGTCCGATACAACGAATAATATAAATCCAATTCGAATAAATGCACCCGTCAGCCATTGATAAATTGAGAAAAAATCTAGATGCTCAATAAAACGACCGATTTGCACGAGTCCCCACTCCTCATATGCAGGGTACAATTGCTTTGCTGCTTCATTGGGTCCGAATTCTGTAATGGCACCAATGAGTGGTCCAATCGTCAATCCCATTAAAATCAGGATGATCACCGTAAAATGGTACCATTTCATGCGATCTTTAATCTGGTGTTGGATGAAAAGTAGCATGAGTACTTCGACAAAACCAGAAGCAGGAAAGACCATTCCTTTTAACACGGGGGACAAGCCATGTTCGAAAAAAGGTTGTAATAATTCATAATCTTTCACTTGTATATTCGTAAATGCTACAAAGAAACCTAAAACGACGACGACGGATAGGACAAAAAAATTAACCATAACGATTGTCTGCAGGTTCGTTGTCACGAGGTAGATACAAAGAATGGTGAAGACGATTAATAACAATAATATTGGTGTTCTTGGTAAAAACGTTGTTACAACCCACTGTAATGCCTCTACCATTGTCACTGCAGCGAGGATGATTAAATACACAGCTGTGCTATATAGGACAATAGAGGCACCAACTTGGCCGATTTTTTGTTTTAACCATTCTTTAATCGGCTGTTGCTTTGATTGGTTATGAATATAAACTAAAAGAAAAAGCCAGGGAAATATGGCTACTGTTGAGAAGAGAACAGCTATCCAGCCGTCTCTTCCAACTTCCTCCAATAGTGGAGGGATAATAGTGACATGGTTTTTTAAACCGATAACCGTCATCGATAAGAGAATGACATGTAAAATACTAATGGCTCCCGCATTCTTCATATTAAAAACCCTCTAACATTTATAGTTATCGCTTAGTTTTGACAAATACAAAGAAGATTATAAGTCGAGTTATTATAAAGAAAGGCGATAGTTCATTCATAATCGAATGAACTATCGCCTATACTATTTATTGAATGTATTCGTTACTAACAAGAATGTTTTGTAATATGTTCGTAGGGATTTCAAATTCAACAACGCCCATATAGCCAGGGGCAACTTCATACTTGTCGAAGGAAATCATAAGTTTTCCACTATCTGTAATGTAGAATTCGTGCTGGGCATCAATGGCTGTGAAACTGTCAAATTGATCTGAGTCGTCAGTAGTACCGACACCTT
>JAVWKG010000115.1:0-7915 GCA_036638655.1 Lysinibacillus sp.
TTATTAAAGTGACTTGGAGTGCAAGGCGGCGACTTCTGCGGGAACAGCACGAGCGGAAAGCCCCGCAGGAACGTTAGAGGAACGAAGCCTAAGTGCGCCACATCCATGTGGCAACGGCTTCATGACCAACTTCGTGTTGGCCTGAGGAGATTGAAGCCTTGCCCGCGAAAAGCGTCCGCCTGGAACGGAAAGTCACAGGGTCGTAAGGATACGTGTGAAGAAATTTAAATTTATCTAAAAAAAAGCCAATACTCCTAAATTTAAGAGCATTGGCTTTTAAAGTCATTATTTATAACCGAGGTTAAATACCGTCATATAGGTTTTGAACAGGTTTCACTAAAATACGATTTACCTCTTCTATAATACCGCTTAATTTCATTTCAGCTTCTAACATGGCAATGATTTTTTCATTTTGTTGAGATAGCTGCGCTGTTTTTTGTGCATACACAAGCTCATCTTCTAATAATTCTTCACCATTCATTTGTTTTTGCTGTAAGTCCATTTGTACTTTGCGGAAACTTTGGAATAATGCTAATGCTTCCTCATCTGTCTTTACTGCTTCCACTGCCACTTTTAAACTTTCAAACTCTGGCAAACTGCGGAAAGTCGCTTCTAGCGCGTTAATGTCATTATAAATATTAATCATTTCGTTATTCCTACTCTCTTTAATTTTTTTACATAAAGTACACAATTAGCCCTTGAACAACACCTATTAAACCACCTAATACTGCACCGAGCACTGTAATCATTTTAAATTCACGCTTTGAAATGCCAAGTACCAATTCTTCAAGCCTTGATACTGGGAATGAATCTACTTGCTCACGTACAACCTCCTGCAAATTCAATTGCAACAGCACATCTTCAAGCTTCGCCTCTGCTTTTTGAAATGCGGAAGCAACTACTCTCGGCAATACAGTCGTTTTTACCCATTCATTACCATTTGGCCAGTAATGAACGATCGAATGATTCAGTCGCTCTTCCATTGCTAATTGTGATTTTACATAGCTTTGAACATTTTTCATAATAGGATCGAATTCAACATCTTCTAAGAAATCAATTGCTGGACGATCTTGCAGTTTCTCCCACTCTTGCACGAGGATATTCGTTAATAATTCCGTCGTGCCCGGCGCTTTTAAAAATCTCACAAGCTCACGCTGCACTTTTCCTACAAGTGATGATGAATCCCCTAAAAACATATTAATCATGCCACCAAGAGACCCTTTTGACGATAGAAAGTCATCCATCATCGCTTTAATGGTCATTTCTCCTTCAGGCGATAAAAAATAATCCTCACCTTTTTCCAGTATATGCGCAACAGCCACAGGAATCTTACGGTTAATTGCTTCTTGCATATCCGCTGATAACAATGTACGAATAGATTTCGACAATAATGTATTTTGCAATGATGCAAACTGTGTAGCAACAATGTGGTCTATCTTCTGTTCAATAGTAGCTGGCACATTTTGTAGTCCTGCTAAATCAAGCCAATCCTGTATCGTTTTATCTTTAGAAAAAATAGTTTCTTCAATTTTCTGCTGTGCAAATAACTCCACCTTATTTTGAATATCCTTCGAGAAAAACTTCTTTCTGAATGTTTCTGGTGTTAGTAAGTGATTAACAACAGTTAACCCTAATTGCTTCGCTAACTCGTCTCTTCGTTTTGGAATTAAACCTGGTGTAAATGGCACACGCCAGTTTTTAATGTAAATCGCTTTATGCGGTCTAAATAGCATTTTGATAGCTAAATGATTTGTTATACCACCAATTACTGCACCTATTACCGCCATAAATAGTAAAGTCACTACAACGTTATCCATTGGCACCCTCTCATTTCATTAAATCTACGCTCTTTGCTTCGCTTTTGCGTAATAAATATGTACCATCATTATAACAGAGGTATACATTTCGTTAAACGGAAACGTCCACCATTCTCCTATTCAAACAATGAATGTCTATTCAATTAAATGTTGCAAAACTGTTCAAAAGCTTGAATAATACTATCCATACATATATTAAAACTTATTATCGAATGGAGAGTACTTATGATTCAACATTTTAGCTTTAAACCTTTATTTGAAAATGCGCAATTACCAGGCTGGGCGATTACTTTCTTTTATAAGCGTGAACGTTATGCAGCTGAATACTTGAAAGATGGCTCTATCAAATGGCTAGGTTCAGTCCCATCTGACGAGGAAGTAGTCGCTAAAATTATTCACGAACTCATGTTATTTCACGTTTACGAATAGAGATGCAAACCTTTCAAATGTGTAAATGAACATGATTTACTATGAAATAAGACTGCTTTGTTAATATAATTGCATATTGGGTTGATATTACTTCAAAAACCTTTTACATTTAACAGAGGAAATGTTTTCTTCAACTTGTTTTTTATGCAGGAGGTAATTTTATGAATCAAGCCACACAATTAGATGATCTTAATAGTTTTTCGTCCAAAACATTGATTCGAGCGAAAGTAAAAGAAACTTTCACCGAGTTATCAGCTACTATTTTCGAATATGTCGATGAAGTAGGGACGCTAGATGCAAAAAAATTCGAGGCCATGTCCAGCTTCCACAGCCAATTCTATGTTGAGTATTTCAGTCAACTCAAAGATTTTTTTGAATCAAACAGTATTACGATCACAGGGAAAAGACCCCCTCGGGATATGTATTTCAGTTACAACAATAAAACATATATGCTTACACAGCAAGGTATCACGGCTAAATCACCTATGACGATTTCAACAATTGATGCAGCAGCTGTACCATTAAAAAGTGTCTTTAATGATGTAGACAAAGCATGCATCACAATTCGTTTTTCTTAGTAACCACTATATTTTTTAACAAAACGGGCTATACCACTGCTACTAGGTGAATAGCCCGTTTTATTCATTTCATAAATTACATTTCAATGCTGTCAATATTTGTGTTTTCATCTCAAGTAATTTATTATTAGGTTATCCAACAATTTTTTAAATCATAGGAGGTGTACACTTTGTTTACTTCCCTCATTCGGGCGGAAACAAAGGAATTATTTGGACGGAGACATATTGGAGATAACCATTAGGTTGGCGGCATTCGCCATACTAATAATTATGACAGCATTTTTCGTTGCAGCAGAGTTTGCAATTGTGAAAGTAAGGTCTACTCGTATTGATCAGCTAGTTGCTGAAGGAAATAAAAAAGCAAAAAATGCAAAAAAAGTAGTTTCAAATTTAGATGAATATTTATCTGCCTGTCAACTCGGCATTACAGTCACTGCACTAGGACTAGGTTGGCTCGGTGAACCTACTTTCGAAATACTATTGCATCCACTTTTTGAATTTTTAAATCTAGACAGTCGTGTAACATCCATACTTTCATTTATAATCGCGTTCTCACTCGTAACATTTATGCATGTTGTCATAGGTGAATTGGCGCCAAAAACTTTAGCCATCCAAAAAGCAGAATCAGTAACATTAAGATTAGCGGGTTTATTAATTTTATTCCATAACGTTACATATCCAGCCATTAAGTTATTGAATGGCTCTGCACGTGCGTTAACAGGATTATTCGGTCTGAAAATGATGGCTGAATCAGAGGTAGCTCATACAGAAGAAGAGTTACGCATGATTTTGTCAGATAGTCTCAAGGGCGGAGAAATTAATAACTCTGAATATGAATACGTAAATAGTATTTTTGAGTTTTCTGATCGTCTTGCAAAAGAAATTATGGTTCCCCGCACTGAGATTGTCGGCATCGATAAAGAGCTGACAATTAAAGAAGTTTTCGATTTAATGGGCGTTGAGCAATACACTCGATACCCTATTATCGATGGCGATAAAGACCATATTATCGGACTTGTGAATATGAAGCATTTGCTAACTGCATACATTAAAGACTCTACAAATGGTGATAAACCAGTTCTTGATTATATGCAGCCAATTATTCGTGTAATGGAAACAATGCAAATTAGTGACTTATTACTTAAAATACAACGCGAGCGTATTCATATGGCAATTTTAATGGACGAATACGGCGGAACATCTGGCTTAGTTACAATTGAAGATATTATCGAAGAAATCGTCGGAGATATTCAAGATGAATTTGATACAGATGAGATTCCCGAAGTTCAAGAGATTTCCGAGAATCACTATATTTTAGATGCTAAAATGCTTCTAGAAAATGTAAATGACATGTTGAATATTTCAATTGAAGATGATGATATCGACACAATTGGCGGTTGGTTCATGACAAAACGCTTTGATGCTGTTGAAGGTGATAGTATTGAAGAAAGTGGTTATGAATTTATCGTAAAGGAACTAGATGGGCACCATATTTTATACTTAGAGGTTCTCATGTTACCTGTACTTGATTTAACAAATGAAGAAACAATGAACGTAGCAAACAACTCATAATTAAACGACTCTCCTACATACTAGGGGGGTCGTTTTCTAATGTCCGAAAGTTTTGCAAGGAGGAAACAAAATGGAGCTCTATACAAATTTACGGCAAGGGGAAAAAGGTGCCTGGCTTTCTATCGGGACATATTTAGTACTAAGTTCCACTAAACTCACAATCGGTTATATCGGGACATCTGAAGCATTAAAAGCAGATGGTTTAAATAATACGACAGATATTATCGCATCGATTGCCGTACTGATTGGCCTGCGAATTTCTCAAAAACCGCCCGATTCCAACCACCAATATGGACATTTACGAGCAGAAACAGTTGCCTCACTAGTCGCTTCTTTCATCATGCTCATTGTCGGCTTACAAGTGCTTCTTAATTCACTAAAAAGTTTGTGGGAACCTGCTGGCACAACGCCATCGTCGCTAACAGCATACGTTGCAATTGGCAGTGCCGCCATTATGTACGTCGTCTATCGTTATAATATGGCATTGGCGAAAAAAATTCGCAGTGCTGCCGTCAAAGCCGCCGCATATGACAATCGCTCCGATGCGCTCGTTAGTATTGGGACTGCCATCGGGATTTTTGGTGCTATTTACGGCTTCCCTATTATCGATACACTTACGGCATTAGTCGTGGCTTTTATTATTATAAAAACAGCTGTGGATATATTTTGGGAAGCGGTACAAAGCTTAACTGATGCCTTTGATATTGAGGAAGTAGAAACATTATCTGTGTTAATCAAAAATGTAGATGGTGTTATTGAACTCGTGGATTTCAAAGGGCGTGCGCATGGCAATATGTATTTTATAGATGTGACAGTGACAGTAAATCCTTACTTAAACGTCTTTGAAAGTCACCGAATTACAGAGGAAATTGAGCATACTGTGATGCGAGAAAATCGCTTTTGTCAGGTGTTCGTGCATATCGAGCCATACATTGAGAACACTCCTCTGATAAACGAAAACAAGTCTCCTACCATATGATGGGTGAGGGACTTGTTTTTTTCTCTTCTTCACGCTAAATTACACTAGTTTTCAATGTTTTTGCCATCGTCACAACTGGAATTGCTATACCATTGTGATTTTTCACGACCTCCTCTTTTGTGATCACATAGCCTATAGATTGGTATAAAGCAATATTGCTAAGCACATCCATTCGAACCTTACATTCACTTATTAACTTGCCTTGTGCACAAGCATATTTTTCAATTTCGGCAACTAGTGCCTTTGCCAATCCGTGTCCTTGTCGTTTTGGAATGACAGAAAGTCTGAAAAAGTAAATACTTTTATTATTCATCGTAAATCGTACCATCGCAGCGGGCTGCTCGGCTATATAGGCAATGAAAGCTTGTTCACCATCTTTGAATGCTTGTTCAATTGAAAGCACTGTTTCACTTAATGCGCTTGAAGGTGGTGTTGCATGTTCATATTCTTTAAAAGCCTGTAGCATTACTTCGTGGATAACCGGTGCATCTTCAAACTTCGCTAATACTATTTCCATTCATCCCATCCCCTTTAATTTAATATTCATTTTAATGCATTTTTAAACATAAATAAATCGCATTATCAAAAGATAATACGGTTACTCTCCCATAGAAAGCTACAGTAAACTTTAAAACGCTAACAATTATTGGTCCAGTAATAATGCATCCATTTGAGGAGTCTTTTATTCAAGCGGGTTCTTAATCATTATGAAAGCTCACTAATCCGCTTCGTTAACTCGTTAAATTTTTGATCTAGCATAGCATACTCTTTATCTTTTACAGTTAGAAAACTTAGCCTCCCCAAAACTTCTTGCCTTTCTGTTTCAAGTTTTAAGCGATTAGCCGCTGTATCATCAAGCTGCTTGGAGCTTTCTTTCCACTGCCTTTGAATGTTACCTTTTGCGAGCAGTAATACACTATTTGTCGTTTTCTCAAGAAAATAACGGTCATGTGACACGACAAGCAGTGTGCCATTATATTGTGCTAATGTTTGCTCCAGCTGCTCACGAGAAGGTAAATCTAGGTGGTTTGTCGGCTCATCCAAAATAAGCACATTTTTTTCTTCCAAAATATAAGCCATTAGCTTACACTTTACCCGCTCACCCATGCTCATATTGCTTATAGCTGCGGTCCATTGTGCAGGTGTAAACCCTAATTGATTCATTAAACTTTGGACTTTTCCTCTCTCCTCAAATGTCTCTTTGTAGAATAATTGCTCCGGCGTTTTACCTAGTGGTAAATCAAATACTTCCTGTGTTAAATAGCCAATGTTTGCAGCTGGCGACATCCATACCTCTCCTTCAGCCTTATATTGACCAACTAATACTTTCAACAAGGTCGTTTTCCCACTACCATTTGTTCCTACTATAGCAAGCTTTTCTCCATATTGAACGGTAAAGTGAGCATCTTTAAATAGCACACGGTTACCAAAACATTTTGTTAAGTTCTTCACTTCCAAAAAACGTTTCCCCACTCGTTGATTTGCCTTTATGGTAAATAGTACGCGATCCTCTGGTCTAACTTGCTCAACTGTTTCCTTGGCAAGTTCCTTTTCTAAACGCTTTTTCTTCGACTTCACCTGTGCATCCATACGCTTTGCCTTCACGCGATAATGTTCCTTAAAGCCTTCTTGCTTTGTTGACTGTGCATGTGCCTTTTGAGACCACGACGTCAGTTCCTTCATCTGTGCCTCAATACGTTCCATATCTTTTTGCTGCTTCTCATAGGCACGTTCTTGTGACAGCCTTTGTTGCTTGCGGACCTCCATATAACTCGTATAATTGCCACTATGTTCGATAAGCTTTGTCTGTTCAAGTGACCAAATCTTTGTCGTCACTTCATCTAAAAAATACCGATCATGCGAAACAACAAGTATTGTACCAGGATAATTTCTCATTTCGTCTATCAGCATTGCCGTGCCCTGTTCATCTAAATGATTAGTCGGTTCATCTACTAACAATAGCTGCGAATTCTGTGCGAAACCATGTGCCAACCGCAGTTTGAGCTTTTCGCCACCACTCAATGCCGTATATGCTACACTCGGCACTCCCCATTTCGCCAGTAAATCCCCTTCTCTCGCTGAAACATCACGTGCCGAATACCGCTCGCATTCCTGCTCAACATAGGTAATGTCGAAATTCTGTAGCCACTGTAAATGACCTTTTGTTGGTGCAACCACGCCTTTTATAAGCTGCAATAAAGTAGATTTCCCCGCACCATTTTTGCCAATAATACCGATTATTTCACCTTGCTTTACCGTCGCATTCATTTTTTCGAATAGCAACGAATTCATCATCTCATAACTAATATCTCGTAGTTTTAACAGTTCCTTCATACAATCCATTCCTCTCAACTCGGAAGCATAAAAAAAGCCCTCCAATGATTTTGGAAGGATTAGCTGCAAAAATAAAGTTACACAAATAAGCTATTTTAATGTAATAGCTCTTTGTTTTTATGGGAAATGGGCAGACTAATCCTATTTTTGATTCATTGAAATATACATTTCATGTGCAAAAAATAAGATTAGTTAATCATTAGCCA
>JAVWKG010000115.1:7925-9673 GCA_036638655.1 Lysinibacillus sp.
TTCATAATTATCATTATTGTAACACCAATTTCTTATAATCGAAAACATTTCTTGGTAGGTAAGCACTCTTGATCAATCTTTCCCATATAGTTATAATGACAACCGGCATCGAACACTACAACTACTCCGAGATAATCTGATTTTGAAGCTTTTTAGTGAGCTTTGAAAAAACTAACTCATATGAGTGCAAAATAAGCTTTTCCACAAAGTCATTAGACAAATCCGCATCAACATAAATAGAATTCCAATGTGTTTTATTCATATAATACCCAGGGATAATGCCCTCATAAGTCTCTCTTAGCTCCTCGGCGCGACTCGGTTCACACTTTAATGTGATGACAGCTTTTCCTGCTGCATCTGTGCCCATCATCGCAAACATTTTCTCACCAACATGATAACGATCTGCTTGCCATTCTGGTTGGTAATCATGTGTGACACCTGTCAATGACAGACAATATTGTTGTAGTTCCTCTTTAATCATAACCTTTGCTCCTTTCTAACACTTTTCTATATATCCTTACTTTTCCATCCTTCAAGCGGATGATCGCTAGCTTTTCCATACAAAGCTAAGTATATATGATTTTAAACTTAACACGAGGCATTATCGTGTCAAAATCAGTAAATAAGCTAAACTTTTGAAAAGGATTTTTATCGATGAAAGACAAATGGCGAGTACCTACTAGATTTTGTAGGTACTCGCCATTTAATTCGAAATCTCCTTAATTTATAACTTTATTATTGAGCAATTAATCTTCTTAGTATTGGCAATTAGTTCACTATAATATCCACCCAAATTTTAATTGCCGTAGCACCTATTAATAGCGCTAAAAACATTTGCAACACTTTCGTATTCATCGTTTTACCAACTTTTGCTCCTAGTGGGGCTGCTAAAATACTTGCGATAATCATGATAAACGCTGGCCAATACTCTACTTGTCCTGTTAAAAGCTTTCCTGCACTACTACCAATTGAAGATATAAATGTCACAGCTAAACTTGACGCAATGGTCATTCGTGTTGGTATATGCAGTACCGTAAGCATAATTGGTACGAGTAGGAATCCCCCTGCTGCGCCAACAACACCTGAGCCAATTCCGACAACTAATGCTAAACCCGCCGCTAACAGTTTATTAAATGTAACCTGATTGAGAGGCTTGTCATCTACTTGTTTCTTCGGAATAAACATCATCACTGCAGCGATTACCGCTAGGACACCGTAAACAATATTTACTGTTTCTTCACTTAAAAAACCTGAGCCAAAGCTACCGATGAAGCTACCTATTAAAATGGCTCCACCCATATACAGGATAAGCTCCTTATTTAAAAACCCGCCTTTACGGTATGCCCAAACACCGGCAAGTGAAGCAAACAATACTTGAACAGCACTAATACCTGAAACCTCATGCGCGGTAAATGCCGCTAAACCAAATAACGGCGGAATGTATAATAGCATAGGGTATTTAATAATCGAACCACCTACTCCTAGCATTCCTGAAATAAATGATCCCACAAAACCGATGGCAAAGACAACGACTATAAACGTTAAGTCCATCTCAATTCCTTCTTTCTGATTAAGAAAAGCCGGGCAAAAAGCGTGCCCAGTCCTTTTTGGATTATTTGTTATTTTCATTTGTGATAAACCAGATATTTTGGCTCATCAGTATCGTCTAGAGCTGATTTCCGTTCCGGCTGTGCGCTTTCCGGGGGGCGTCCGATGAGCCGCTTCACTCGCTATGCTCGCTCCAGGGT
>JAVWKG010000116.1:0-9620 GCA_036638655.1 Lysinibacillus sp.
ATTGCTTCAATAATTAGCACACCTGGCATTACTGGGTAGCCAGGAAAATGACCGTTAAAAAACTCTTCATTAATCGTCACATTTTTAATACCGACTGCGCGTTTAGCTTCTTCTAGCTCTAAAATTCGATCCACCAATAAAAAAGGATAGCGGTGTGGTAAAATTTCCTGAATTTGTTCTGCTGTTAACATTGTACTTACCTCCTTGGTTTTATACCTAATTACGTTCTTATTTGGGCTCTACACCATACTGTGTACTTGACAGCACATTCCACTGCAGGCGGACGCTTTCCGCGGGGCGAGCGTCGAGCCTCCTCCTGCGCTACGCTTCGTGCGGGGTCTCGCCTGTCTCGCTGATCCCGCAGGAGTCGCCGCCTTTCGTTCCATGTGCTTACATAGTATAGGTTTCATTTAAGTCAAGCACATGTTTTGACAATGACCTCTTATTTGAAAACAAAAATTATGGTAAAGAATATATTATTCTTTACCATTCATAATATCAAACATATGTCGCCAAGTGTCTCGCTTGAAGACGTCTTTAGCCTCACCTTCACCGATAACACCATAGCCAATCATAGCACCAATAATAACGGCTAATACGATGAGTACTAACACGATAACAATGCGTAGCCAAATTGGAATTAGACGTATTTGAACCCAACGAATTTGCGTATTACCTTCGCTAGAATTACTGTTAACTTTACTTGTTTCTTGCGCCGAATCTGTATCAGCTTTTGTGTTAGGTAGCGAAGGCTCTTTTTGTGAATCTTTTGTCATTTCTTTTCTCCTTCACCTTACTTATTCAGCGTCTATATCCTACAGATGCCCGTTTTTGCAATGCCTAGTTGGGAATGGCTTTACTCGCCATTCATTCCCAAACATTCATTTATCGGATGCCATTAATAAGACCTAGCATTTGATCAGCAAGTGTTACCGCTCTCGCATTGAATTGATAAGAGCGCTGCGTTTGAATTAAATCGGTCATTTCTTTCGATACATCAACGTTCGACATTTCAAGTGCACCGTTTTTCAAACCAATTTGCTGACGTCCAGCACCTTGAAGATTTGTCAGTACTTCTGCCTGTGCAAAGCCTAGTTCAACTAAATTATCTGGTAAGCCTACATATGGACCAGAAATATGCTCCATTAGCTGCGGCTTTTGGAATTCTGTCACACCTAATTCTACAGGAATACTTTGACCATTAGGATACGTTACATTTAATGTACCACCATTTGATATTGTAAAGCCAGTCATATTGTCAGGGAAAGTAATGGCTTGTCCATTCGTATCTGCAACAGGGTAGCCATCAGCGTTTACTAGCATCGCTGTGCCATTGTTTAATGGCGAAACATAGAAATCACCTTGACGTGAATAAACAAGGCGTGAACCTGTCTCACCTTCTGGCATTAAAATATTGAAATATTGCTTGCCCTTCGTAAAGCTAAAATCAAGATCACGATTAGTTGTTTGCATAGATCCTTGCGCAAAATTTGTTTGCACTTGACCAAGCTTTGCTCCAGCACCGTATCGAATTCCTACAGGCGTTTGACGTTCAGCACGGTCTAGCTTGTCATTATTATATTGCTGATAAAGTAGCTCATTAAATGTTGATTCTTTCGTTTTATAGCCATGGGTATTACTGTTCGCAATGTTATTACTTATAATATCAAGCTTACTTTGCAATTGCCCCATTGTATTCGTTGCTGTAATCATTGTACGAAGCATGCGTAAAATTCCTCCTCTTCATTGAATCCAATGAATGTCTTATAATCTACCGATCTCATTTACGGCCTTTTCCATACTACGGTCATACGCTTGGAGAATTTTTTGATTCGCTTCAAATGCACGATATGCCGTCATTAAATCTGTCATTGTACGAGAAGAGTCTACGTTTGAACCTTCTAAATAATTTTGACGTGTTGCAAATGTTACGCCTTCCATGCCATATGCAGAGGCTAAATTTTGGCCATTTGCCGTACGGAATAAACCATTATCTTGTTTTTGCAACATATTTGGATTCGCTGAATAAGAAACGCCTACACGTGCCACTTGTTGGTTGTTCACCAAAATAGCGCCGTTTTGGTCTAGTTGAAAATCGTCATTTTGAAGCTGTATACGCTGTCCTGTATCAGACAATACATATAACCCTTCAGGATTTACTAAATACCCTTGTCCATCTAATGTAAAATTTCCGTTCCGAGTATATGCTTCGCCACCGTTAGGATGCGCTAATCGGAAGAAAATAGAACCTGATGTGCCATCTGCATTCACAGGAAGCGCTCCATCAATAAGTGCCATATCTGTCGGCAAATTAGTTGAATAAATTTGACCTTGTGCATAGTTTGGTAATGTTTCTTGCATATAAATACCTGTGTTAAGTGCGCCAGCTTGGCTCATATACTGTAAACCTGCTTGTTGATTGGCAGGTGCATTTGTTTTCCCAACACTCGACATAAGCATATCTGGGAATGAACGAATAGATGACTGGTCTGCCTTAAAGCCAGGTGTATTGGCATTTGATAAGTTGTTCGTTAAAAGTTCAGTTCTCTTTTGTTGAGCTATCATACCTGATGCAACCGTGTAAAAACCTTTGAACAAAGAAATCACCTCATTTTATAAATTTGCTACCTTATCCTCATGATTGAGTAGCAGTTCCTTCTTATACTATCGGATGTTTCGTCCTCTATATTTAGCAAATACATAATTGCTTATTTAGACAGGTTAATTTTCACGTGCCAAGCACATTTATTGTTCTACAAACTTTTTGGTGCACGATCGATATTGTCCAGCATAATGCCCGTTCCAATCGCTACACAGTTCATCGGCTGATCTGCGATAAATACAGGTACTTTTAACTCTTCTACTAGCAGTTGGTCCATACCATGTAGGAGTGCGCCGCCACCTGTAATAATTACGCCACGATCAATAATGTCGGCAGATAATTCTGGTGGTGTTTTTTCTAAAACATTTTTTGCTGATTGAACAATCATTGCCACAGATTCATGCAAAGCACGTTCGATTTCATCTGAATGAATCGCAATTGTACGTGGTAAGCCTGTTACCATATCACGACCACGAATATCCATCGAATCACTACGACTTCCTTTAAATACTGTACCTATTGTCATTTTAATAGCTTCAGCTGTGCGTTCACCTATTAACAGCTTATACTCTTTTTTAATGTATTGTAAAATATCATTGTCAAAAAGGTCTCCAGCTACTTTAATAGATTCGCTTGTAACAATGTCCCCCATTGAAAGAACTGCAATATCTGTCGTACCGCCACCAATGTCAACAACCATGTTACCACTTGGCTGGAATATATCCATTCCTGCTCCAATAGCAGCCACTTTTGGCTCTTCTTCTAAGTATACTCTTTTTCCGCCTGATTTTTCAGCCGCTTCACGAATTGCCTTTTGTTCGACACTTGTAATATTTGTTGGACAGCATATTAATATACGAGGTTTAGAGAAAAAACCTTTTAAATCTAATTTATTAATAAAATGTCTTAACATTGCTTCTGTTACGTCAAAGTCTGCAATTACCCCATCACGAAGTGGGCGAATTGCTGTAATATTACCTGGTGTTCGTCCTACCATTTGTCTAGCCTCTTCACCTACTGCTAGTACCTTATTCGTCTTTTTATCAATTGCAACTACAGCGGGTTCGTTTAATACGATCCCTTTTCCTTTTAAATGAATTAATACGTTAGCTGTTCCTAAGTCAATGCCAATATCTTTCGAAAACATTTTATTCTTTCTCCTTCCCGCCAATTCCAACAAAAATTCGTTCGATTTTTTTATCTATTTATCTAGAATATTTTAACATACCCACTTCCTAATTACACCTAATTTTCAAGGGATAAATTGTATATTTGTCGAAAAGTGGCTGTTTTTGGCATAGGTTACACCTAAGTTGAACATTCAGCTAGGCTTTTGGAGCTAGTGGCGAAGCGTGGCAAGGCGGTTTTCGTGCCATACCATACTGAAAGTTGCCTTTTTCACACACACGCTCACAAAAAAAAGAGCGCATCATCTGTAAAATGATACGCCCTTTTTTCATCCTATTATTAATTGTCATGTTCAATGATGCACGCGCTTGCATAGCTAACGAGTGTATATAGATTTACACTGATTAGTGCTCAGCGCACTGATGAAATAGGATCATGCTCGCATTAAGCAAAGCAAACTTAACTTTTTCCATCTTGCCACTTTTTCTTTGTGGCTTCTCCTCCACGGATATGGCGGATTGCTTTGTGATAGGCTAAAATATCCTTCACTTGTGTTGCTAGACCTTCATGAACAGTTGGCAATCGCTCAGTCAAATCTTTATGCACAGTACTTTTTGAATACCCCGTCATTTTCGCTAGGACACGCACAGTTTCACGCGTCTCAATTAGTAACTCACCGAGGCGAATGCAGCGCTTTCGAATGTGCTCGTGCACTTTCTTCGTCCTTTCCACACAATTTCGAAAATGGCTTGTAATCGGAAGAGCAGCAAGCTGCCAGTACATAGTAATTCAATTACCCTCGGCTTCATGCGCTAATTGCTTTCGCACAATACTATTGTATGACACCCGCCAGAAGATTTATCTGCTACTTGTACCGACATGCTTTAGTAAGCTTCTCTCATAATTTCAAGCATTTCTTCACCTTATGTGTTGACGAGGATATTAAGAACATAATTCCTATATTCCCATGCTAATAAAAATTAATATTTCCGCATCTTTATTACGTACATGATGCATACCGTTTTCCTAAAGAGCGATTACCTCACTGCTTTAAAACGCCAATATTTTTCTAGGGTTAATATATTTCCCATCTTCAAGCACTTCGAAATGCATGTGGATACCTGCAGTTGGATTCCACTCATTTTCAGTTGCAATACCCAGTTGTTGTCCTTGCGTGATCTTCTCGCCTTTTTTCACTTGAATGTCCTTCAATGAGCTATAATGTGTCTCCATGCCATTTGGATGCTTCAGCATGACTGTATTGCCTGTTAAAGCATCTAACTTCACATCTACTACTTCTCCGCTCATCGCAGCCAAAACTTCAAATTCTTTAGCATCCATTGAAATGGAAAGTCCAGATGACGTTGAAAATGATTGATTGAATACCATCAATGCATTTTCTCGTGCCTTTTCATCGGCGCCCATATCGTAAAAGTCTTGAATTACTTGTATTTCTTTTAGTTTTGCCTCTTTAAAAGGATACATGAGCGATTCCGTTTTAGCATTTGTTTCAACAATCGGATTCGGTTTCACTTGTGCCAACTCCGGTATAGGGGCTTGCTCTTCCTTCGAAACGAGCGCGTTATAACTAAATAGCATTCCAATTAAAATAAGGGCACTTCCTGCATAGATTGCTGGCCAAAACCAAGCTTTTTTTTGCCATTGAACTTTTTGAGAAGGTCGGTTATTTTTATCCTCTCTCATTTTCATCACCTCTAGTTGTCAGTTTGAACAACTATTGGTTATTTTAAACATGCATCCATTTGTTTTAATTGCACATTTTGATAGTAATGCTTTAATATCTCTTCCGCCTTAGTCCCATCTACTGCCATAGCCTCTGCTCCGTACTGGCTCATCCCTACCCCGTGGCCATATCCTTTCGTTGTCACTAGCACCTTTTGACTGTTTGCATCATACGCAATCGTAAAATCTGTTGAACGAAGATCCAACATTGTACGAATGTCTCGTCCAGCCCATTCATTGCCATTTAAACGTAATGTTTTCACTCGTCCTGATTCATTTTTCACAATTTGCATTTTTTTGAAATCAGCTAATGTCCATTGAAATTGCCACTTATTATTCCACTCAGCTAAAGTCCATTCAGAAATCGCCGAGTACTTGGGTGAAGTCCGATCAGCGTCACTTGAAACACTTAGTAGATAAGGTGAAGCATGACCCCCATACTCAAATGCGCTTTCCGTTTTCCCATTACTAGTAGAATGGAACATAGCTGTAATTAATTCCCCGTCGTACATTAATACTTGTCCTGCAGTTTTTTCTACCGCGTTCACAATTTTCTTTTCATATTTTTTTGTAGATTCATCAATAAATACTTGCCGAGCTACTGTAGGGGCAATTGCTGTTCTTCCATAATTTGTTGTTTTCAAAGCATAAGTCCTCGCTGCAATAGCCTGTGCCTTTAATGCCTCCTTATGAAATGAAGCAGGCATCTCTGCTGAAACAACACCTTTAATATACATTTCAAGAGGGATCTTCTCCTTTTGTCCCTCCACCTGAATAAACACTTCGCATTTCTGCTCTACAGCCGCCTTAGGAACGCTTTCATTCTTTTCTGAATATCCATAGAGGGGTAAAGCATACATTGCTCCAACGACGCAAATTACACATATAAATAGCATCCAATTTTTCATATATGATGATATGTATCGGCGCAGCTAATTATGCTTAAATCCCTCATTTATACACCATTTGATTATTGTCGATAAAAATAAACAAAAAAGCCTTTATTGCGGAATATTTTCCGGGCAATAAAAGGCTTTTTGTCGTATTTTAATTTGCTTGTAAATGAATTTTGTCTTCTGCTGTCTCTTCGGCAACAACTTCCATCGAAGCGACACGTTCAATACTTGCACCTAGGGCAGCTAATTTTTCATGGAATCCAACATACCCTCTATCTAAATGATGAAGCTTTGTTACACGCGTTACACCCTCAGATACAAGACCTGTTAAAATAAGTGCTGCTGCTGCACGTAAATCTGTAGCAGATACTTCCGCACCTTGTAATTCAACTGGTCCTTCAATAAACACTGAGCGACCTTCAATTTTCGCTTGAACATTCATGCGACGGAATTCTTCAACATGCATAAAGCGGTTTTCAAACACTGTTTCTGTAATAATCCCTGTTCCCTCAGCAGTTAGCATTAAAGCCATCATTTGAGATTGCATATCTGTTGGGAATCCTGGATGTGGCATTGTTTTAATGTCTACAGATTTCAAAGGTTTCGACACTCGTACACGTAAACCTTCTCGTTCTTCAGTAATTTCGACACCCATTTCACGCATTTTCGCGATAAGTGCAGTCATATGCTCAGGCACTGCATTTTCTATGAAAACATCACCTTTTGTAATAGCGGCAGCTACCATAAATGTACCTGCTTCAATACGGTCAGGAATAATGTCATGCTCTGTCCCATATAATGTATCAACACCCTCGATACGAATCGTATTCGTACCGGCACCAATAACTCGACCACCCATACCATTTATGAAGTTAGCTAAGTCAACAATTTCAGGTTCTTTTGCTGCATTTTCAATAATTGTCGTTCCCTTTGCTAAAGCAGCCGCTGTCATAATATTTTCAGTAGCACCTACACTTGGGAAATCTAAATATATTTGAGCGCCTTTTAGACGATCCTCTACTTTTGCCTCTACATAGCCATGGCCAAAAGAAATTTTTGCGCCCATTGCCTCGAAACCTTTTAAATGCAGTTCAATTGGTCTAGATCCAATTGCGCATCCCCCAGGAAGAGCCACTCGTGCAAAACCATTACGTGCAAGTAAAGAGCCCATCACTAAAATAGATGCACGCATTTTACTTACATATTCAAATTGTGCCTCACTTGAAAGTTCTTTCGTTGCATCTATATAAATTTCATTTGCTTCTGGAATATATACTACATCTGCATTTAAGCTTTTTAGTACTTCATTTATTGTAAAGACATCTGCTAAGTTAGGGACTTCTTTAATTACGTTTTCCCCTTTTGAAGCAAGTAATGCTGCTGCAAGAATCGGTAACACTGCATTTTTCGCGCCTTCTACACGTACTTGACCGTGTAATCTTTGGCCGCCAGTCACTATTATTTTTTCCACCGTACGTCCCTCCGAATTCAATCTCTTAAACTGTTAATAAACTAATTTATAGTAAGAAGTGTAATTTCATAGTAATAAAAAAGAAATTCATCGTACAACTTTCTTGTGCGCTCGTTCAAGCACTCAATTAACTATTTTAAGGCAAATTTTAATATTTAGCTATACTTTTATTGTACGCATTTACATCTTTATTTGTGAATTTGTAATATTTTGCTTCAAAATTGGAAATATCCCTATTTTCACACATTAAAATACCAAAAAATAGTCAATAGTCCAAAGTCTTTTATCACGTAATTATGCGTTTTTTTACATAACGACATGATACGTAAATACTTTGTAGCGTTACGCAAATTCACTTTTGGATATTTGCATAGCCCTGCAAAGCATTTACCAATTAATTGAATAAATGTGGTAATTGCGAAGACCAGTTTGAAATGCTTAGGAAAAAGTTAGAAACAGTCGTCCCAATGACAATACTCGTTAAAATATAGATCAGTTGAATTTGAAATACACGACTTTTCTTAAATATTTTTTCAATCATAATCGCTTGTAATGCGTAAAAAGAAATTGCTATAAAAAAGAGATGTGATAGTATGCCCATTAGTGCATCTTGGCCAATTCCTTCATAAACACCCACTCTATGTCCTCCTTCCATTGTATGCAATATGTTAAAAAACGGGCAGAAGTTATTCTGCCCGCCAAAAATTTGAATTAGATATTACCCTCATGAACGTTGATACGATTCAACGCACGTTTTAGTGATAACTCAGCACGTTTGAAATCAATGTCATCTTGTTTCTTTTGAAGGCGCCCTTCAGCACGAGTAACGGCTTCTTTAGCACGTGTTACATCGATAACAGAAGCTACTTCAGCTGCAGGAGCTAAAATAGAGATTTTATCTGGACGTACTTCAATAAAACCACCGCTAACGGCAACTAGCTCTTCTTGGTTTCCTTCTTTACGTAGCTTCACTGCACCAATTGCAAGTGGCGCTACCATTGGAATATGTCCAGCAAGAACACCAATTTCACCAGAAGTCGTTTTCGCAATGACCATTGTTACTTCAGAATCGTATACTGGGCCGTCGGGAGTGACAATATTGACTGTAACTGTCTTCATATGTTTTCCTCCTCGTCCCTAGTATTAAACTTCTACGCCCATGCTTTTCGCTTTTTCTACTACTTCTTCAATAGAACCAACTAGACGGAAAGTATCTTCTGGTAAGTGATCCCATTTGCCATCAAGGATTTCCTTGAATGAACGAACAGTATCTTTTACCGGTACATAAGAACCTTTTTGACCAGTGAATTGTTCTGCTACGTGGAAGTTTTGAGATAAGAAGAATTGAATACGACGAGCGCGTTCAACTGTTTGCTTATCTTCATCAGATAACTCATCCATACCTAAGATAGCGATGATATCTTGAAGCTCACGGTAGCGTTGGATTGTACGTTGTACAGTAGTAGCTACTTCGTAATGCTCAACACCAACGATTTCAGGTGATAATGCACGAGAAGTCGAAGCTAATGGGTCAACCGCAGGGTAAATACCCATTTCTGATAATTTACGCTCAAGGTTAGTTGTAGCATCTAAGTGGGCGAAAGTTGTAGCCGGAGCCGGGTCAGTATAGTCATCGGCTGGTACGTAAATCGCTTGGATAGAAGTTACAGAACCTTTGTTAGTAGATGTGATACGTTCTTGTAATTTACCCATTTCAGTAGCAAGTGTTGGTTGGTAACCTACCGCAGAAGGCATACGACCTAATAGGGCAGAAACCTCA
>JAVWKG010000117.1:0-9616 GCA_036638655.1 Lysinibacillus sp.
AAGGGATGGGTGCATTTCGAACACTGGGCGAGTTAAATGCATGTGCAGGGGATGCTGCTTCACATTTTTCATTCGGATTAGGGTTCTTCTTTAATGCATGGGCATCTTCAGTTGCTGCTGGTGCTTTCACTCAAGATGTGGATCACCGTATTATTCAAAACTGGGCGGCAGCGGTACTCATGAGAAAAGGTAAACGACCAGAGGACACGTTGCATAACCCAAAGAAGATGGCAATTGCAGGTGGGATTATTGGCGTAATTGTTGTTACATTTTTGAATTCAACTGCTTCGGCAATACCAGAGTCATTGCAAGCGACAGCGATAAAAGTATTAGTTCCTGCAGCAAATTTGCTGATAAATCCTGTTATGCCAGTTATTTTCTGGTTGGCAGCTCTTGACTCGGGTAAACGATCAGGTATGTGGGGAACGATTTTTGGTGGGGCCGCACATATGGTCATGGGCAATGCAGTCCCTGGTGTAGTATTGGGGATTTTAATCGGTAAAGGCGTAGATGATGGCGGTTGGAATAAAGTGACGAAGACATTATTGGTTTCTGTTATTCTTCTATTTGTTTTAAGTGGCTTCTTCCGTGGATTTGATATTCAACTTCTACAAGGATTTAATCTTGAAGCACCTAATTGGCTGATCGACTTACACAAATTAATCGGATACGAGGTGAAGTAAATGAGTGGGCAAAATGAAATTAATGTAAAAAATTTCTGGTATGCAGATTGGTCATTCCCGATTTTCGTAGCTCTATTGTCATCCGGGGTTTTTGCGGGTACACATATGTATTACGTATATAAAGTTGGAGCATTTAATGATGTTGCTATTGTTGCAATGCTTGAAGTAGGTATGCAAGGTGGCGGCTATGGTGTAGCTGCAGCATTTGGCGCAAGTTTCCTATTTGCACGAGTTTTAGAAGGATCACTTGTAGGGATATTAGATATTGGTGGTGCCATTCAAACAGGACTTGGCATTGGCGTACCAGCCCTATTTTTAGCGGCAGGTATTACCGCTCCGATTGAAAATTTTGCGTTATCTTTACTAACTGGCGCCCTTTTAGGTGCTGCAATTGGCTACGTTGTCATTTTGATTCGTAAACTGACTGTAGGGCAATCAAATTCCACTTTTGGCGCAGATGTCATGATGGGCGCTGGGAATGCATCTGGTCGATTTTTAGGACCTTTAATTATTATTTCAGCTGCCTCTGCATCTATTCCAATTGGTGTTGGTGCTGTTACAGGCGCAGCAATATTTTATGCTTGGAAAAAACCAATTGTAGGTGGCGCTATTTTAGGCGCAATGCTACTAGGTGCATTTTTCCCGATACCATTAGACTGAGGTGGAGAGTATGTCTATTTTTGAACAGCTAGGCTTGGCACAAGTGATAAATGCAAGTGGCAAAATGACAGCACTAGGTGCATCGGCAGTAAGTGAGGACGTTGCACAAGCACTAAAAGAAGCTTCACAAGATTATGTAGATATTGATGAAATGATGAAATTTGCAGGCACAGTGATCGCAGATGTAACAGGTGCTGAGGATGGTTGTCCAACAAATGGTGCTGCTGCGGGAATTGTTATTAGTACCGCGGCAGTGATTGCAGGAGAAAATTTAACGTATATTGAGCAGTTACCTCATTCAGATGGTTTGAAAAATGAAATAATCATTCAAAAAGGGCAGCAAATCAACTTTGGTGCAAGCATTGCGCAAATGGTCAGTTTAGGTGGAGGTAAAGTAATAGAAGTTGGTCAGACAAACAAAGTAGAAGCAGCGCATATTGAAGAAGCAATAAACGAGCAAACAGCTGCGCTCATTTATATTAAATCCCACCATGCTGTGCAAAAAGGGATGCAACCGATTGAAACAATGATTACAATCGCAAAAAAGCACGGTATTCCATTAATAATAGATGCTGCTGCTGAAGAAGATTTTGAAGAGTATATTGCGATGGGTGCAGACATCGTTATATATAGCGGCGGAAAAGCATTAGAAGGGCCAACTTCGGGATTTATTTGCGGTAAAAAAGAGTTAATGACCGCATGCCGGAAGCAATATAAAGGAATAGGTCGTCCAATGAAGATTAGCAAGGAAGGAATGGCTGGTTTAATTGTTGCATTAAAGCAATATGACGACAAGGATCACGATGTAGCGGGACAGCTTCGGAGAATGGAAAAGCTTTGTGAGGCGTTAAAAGATGTTCCAGGGCTAACTTGTAGTATTAAACAAGATGAGGCAGGTAGAGAGATTTACCGTGCAAATATCGAAGTGGACAGTAGGCTAGCGGGTTTAACCGCTGAGCAGTTGCTACATGCATTAGAAACGGGAAATCCAGCCATTTATTTACGTCATCACTATGTTAACATTGGTATCCTAGCTGTTGATCCAAGACCATTGTTGATAGGGCAAGAGGAGATTATTGCAGAAAACATCAAACGAATATTAGCACGAGGAGTGAAGTAATGGATTTCAACCATCAAGTCGTTTTTAACGTATTAGCGAAGGATTTAAACAATGCACAAGAGCTTGTAGAAATTGCAGGAAATCGCGTTTTAGTTGGCGTGATGGTCAAGGATTTTCCAACAGAGGATGCGGCCATTTCGCAAATAAATCAGTTTAAGGAAAACAGTATTCCTGTATCAGTTGGACTTGGGGCAGGCGATCCAGCGATGTGGAAAAAGGTGGCTACTGTAAGTGTAGAAACATTACCAAATCATATAAATCAAGTATTTCCAGCATCAGGATATACACTTGGTAAAATGGAGCAATCTACAGATGCGGTTCCTGTTATTAATGCCTTGATTGAACCAACAGGTATCCCAGGCAAGGTATACATTGCCACAGGTCCAGCGAGTTCAGCTTATCGTGAGCCGGTCACTTGTGAACTTGCTGCTGTGATGATGGCTGAACTAGGCATCCCTTCAGTCAAGTTTTACCCTATAGAAGGTGACAAGCGTTTAGAGGAATTAGCTGCAATGACAAAGGCAGCATCAGAAGCGGGCATTAAAATTATTGAACCGACTGGAGGAATTACCCTCGATAATGTCCACCAAGTTGTACAAACATGTCTTGAAAACGGTGCGGAATTTGTCATCCCACATCTATACACTTCTATAATTGATAGAGACACGGGCAAGACAAAGCCATCTGCGCTGAAACAATTGGTGGAGATGGAGTGGTGACAAAACTGTGATGATATAGTTTGTTGAAGTGAAAAAAGCTATTCCATAGACAAGTGGAATAGCTTTGTTTCATTTAGTAGAAAACTAGGTCTTTTCAGAGATTTATGCTATTTGCTTTTGATCTAAACGATAACTAAAGAAAGTTAGTAGACTTGCACAGACTGCAACGATCCCACCGACCCATGCTACATTCATTAAATGCCCCTGATGGTATACAATTCCACCTAATGCAGAACCAAAAGCGATACCAACGTTACTCGCCACTGGCATAAGTGAAGCAGCGAGTCCTGTTGCTTTTGGCTGATAGATTTCGGCGAGGTCAATTAAATAAAGCTGAGTAGATGTTGTTAAAAGAATGGCCATTAACGACATCAGGCCGATGTTTATCAGACCTAAAATAAAGTAATCCGACGTCCAAAATAAGCTTGTCAGTACAACTGCCTGCACGAGGAAAACAAATCGAAGGCGACCGATAGCATTGTGGCTGGCAATTTTTCCAGCAAGGATGTTACTAAAAATCGAGATAAATCCGTAACCAAATAAGACTAAACTAATGGAATGACTTGGTACTGCCATTCCCTTCAAAATAGGAACGAGGTACGTAAAGACGACATAAGTTGCGCCAAATCCGAGAGCAGGAATGAAAAAGGCCATCAAAATTCTTGGATTGGTTAATAAAGTGAACTGATCTCGTATTGAACTACGTATTTGGCTGAGCTTATTCGGCAAGACGAAAAAGGATGCCAAAAACGCTAATCCTCCTAAGAAAGTTGTTAACATGAAAGTGGCATTCCAACTGTACGCCCCGGCAATGACTGTACCAATAGGCACACCAACGACATTTGCGAGTGTAAAACCACCGAAAACAAAGGATATAGCAAGTCCTCGTTTGTTTATCGGCATCGTTTCACTTGCTACAATCATAGCTAAAGAAATTAATACACCTGTTACAATCGCTGTCATAATCCGAAGTGAAAGGAGCATGATGTAGCTCGTTGAGATTATACATAAGGCATTCAAAACGATGAAAGCACCTATCAAAAATAACATCCATTTCCGCTTTGGAAAATGACTTGTTGCTGCCATCACTAGCGGTGTGGCGATGGCAAATGTAATAGCAAACGCAGAAACGAGTGTGCCTGCTTTTGCATTTGATATTTGAAGAGCTGATGAAATATCAGTTAAGATGCCGACAATCACAAATTCACTTGTCCCGAGAACAAATGTTAATGAAGAAAGTGTTAAGATCAGCAACCAATGTTGCTTGGATAATTTTGTGGGGTCCATAAGTACCTCTTTTCTAAGATGAATGGTAATGTGTCGAATAGTAGATAAACGACTTAAATATCATACCATAACATATTTTTGCGAAAGTGGAAACACTACCTTTTCGAATAGAGGTGAATAGATTATCAAAATTGACATCCATAGAATGTGCTTGTCATTTTAAATGTGACATGAAGGAAATTTTTGTAAAAGAAATTCAAGCAAATGTAGTTTATAGTAGCTATTCTTTTGACATGGAAATAAGCCAAAGAAAATCATCTTCGGC
This sequence comes from Lysinibacillus sp., assembly GCA_036638655.1. Lineage (GTDB taxonomy): Bacteria > Bacillota > Bacilli > Bacillales_A > Planococcaceae > Lysinibacillus. The sequence continues at coordinate 4,735 of JAVWKG010000117.1, forward strand.
AATTATTTGAATGTCTTGGCCGAGATCAATCAAATGCTCAGCTTTTAATTGTTTCGTACTGATACCCCGGCGCTTTTCTCCCAAAATAACGAAATCTGTCTCCTTTGTAACAGCCCCCTGCAACATCCCTCCACAAGCCCGTACTTTTCTTGCAGCTTCAGAACGTGTCATAGTGGAAAGTGCCCCTGTAAAGACGATTTGTTTATTAGTAAATGGATGCATCAAGCGTTCGGATGGGTCAGAAAAGAAGATGACTTCTGTGTTGTCATTATGTTTGTTCATGTTGGTTCTCCTCGCTTCAATGGCAAGATCGTTACCTAAGTATAGGTGAGATTGATTGAGCCGAAAAGAATTAAGTAACAGGCGATGTCAACTACAAAAAAGTAGAAACGAAATTGCACTCAAGTTGCTTAATGAAATTACCGTGTCTAACTTGTAAGAGTCACTTTATTTTACAATGGTTAATTGGTTAGGTATGCGACTGAATACTATTTTCTAAATCATTCGGATAATAAAGCTCTTTACGTAGGCATACGTCTTTATGACAAATCGATTCTCCTTTAAAGCGAAGCCAAATCTCATCATCTGCCATGACACCATGTGTTTTTCTCACAATGCCCCAGCGGTTATATGCTTGCATGCCAAGGCTTTCAAGTAGTTCGTCAGCATTGGCACGCGTTGGCGGAAACGTACGCCACTTAAGCCACTTTTCAAGTTCTTCGAGCGTAATATGACCCTCCATATTCGGCGAAAATTGTTTGTTAAAGTCGGTGATATAGTTAATGACGTACGGCGTTCCACCTTTTACCGGTTTTAAATCGACCGTTGCAATCACATCATCCATCCACATGACATCAAACTTCATGTAATCAATCATTCGTTTCACTTCCTTCAATGAATAAGTGTTTAAAGATTGGATCATTTAACTGTGACAAGAGCACTTGCTTTGCACGACCGAAATCATCTTTACTTGATTCGAGTGCTTCAATAAGAGTTAGTTTATCGATAAAAGCTGGTCCTGTATACAAAGATAGTTGTTTTGAAAAGCTTGAATTAAAAGGATTTGCCTTTACCTTGCGCATTAAAATCGTTAGAGGTTTACCGGGTGCATAGTCTTTTTCATCTGATAATAAGCTAAGTCCATTATCGAAAATCGGTGCGAGCTGCCATGATTTTTCGACAGGATTATACAGGAATAGAATATTATTTGTATGACGATCCTCATTTAAAATCAGTGCATCAAAAGCTAGTATACGACTAATATCTAAACGTACATCCAGTCCTGTAAAGTCTTGTACTTGCTGCATAATTTGATCGAACTTATCCAATGTTGATAACGATTTATCGTTCAATATCGAATCAGTTGAAGTAAAGTTTGCTTCAAATAATCGCTCAAATGTGACTTCCTGTAGTTTTCCTCGAAAATCATGTGAATAACAGCCAGTAGAAGTTTCACCATCAGGTAAGATGATTTCACATGGGAAATACTTTACATAATCTTTTTCTTATAACGTAGAATGAGTCAGTACAAGGGAAGCTAATACTTCGGTCTGTCCTTCATAACCACGTGTATTTTGTTTGACCCATTGATCACCGACACGCCATTTGGATTGGTCGCCTTTACTAGACGTACTAATAATCCGTACAGCATCGGCAGGTATGTGAATGCTTTCCATAATTCTCACGTCCAATTAGTTTGAGTTTCCTCTATTATATAGGTAGTCGAAATTCTTTTCATTAATATATTAAAAGGATCAAATGAAGACTTTTTGCGGATGAATAGCGTCGGCGTCATGTGTCAAATATTCCACGCAGTTCCGTCCTCTATCTTTCGCATTATATAACGCCTGATCACATCTTGATAATAAGGTATTTAAAGTGTCACCTTCTACATAACTAGATACACCAAAGCTACTTGTCTGCTGTCCTACTACTGGGAAGTTATGATTTTCTAATTGTTTACGAAGATTCTCCGAAAGAAGCAAGGCATCGTTTAGTGTAGTTTGTGGACAAATTACTAGAAATTCCTCGCCACCCCATCTGCCAAGCGTATCCTGTTTTCTGATTGTAGTCTTTAATTGCTCAGCTACTTCGACCAATACAATGTCACCTACTTGATGACCGTATCCATCATTCACTTCTTTAAAGAAATCAATGTCTAGCAAGATGATAGAAAGAGGAATTGCTTGATTTTTAGCAAGTTTCAATTCTTCTTCTAAGACAGTATCTAAATGTACACGATTTGGTATTTGGGTAAGCCGATCTGTATTAGCCAATTTTTCAAGTGCACGTTTTGTTTTCTCTAGTTCTTGTGTTCGTTCTTTTACTTTATGTTCAAGGGTTGCATTCAAAGATTGCTGCATTTCTTGATGCTCTTGTTTGATAATGTTAATTTTATCTCCTAGAGCTAATGCTAAAAATACGGCTTCGAAAATGGCGCCAACGGCTGGAATATCCTCATATATACGTGGGTGAAATGGAATGATACTTAAAAAGCCCAATGCTTGGACGATGATGGAGCCTAGTAGAGCAGTCCATCCAAGCATATAAAAACGCGCCATTTTTTGCCCTTTTAGCCATATACGTAAGCCTGAAAACCAGAGGAATAAAAATGCTACTACCGCTAAAACGGTAGTGAAATTATGAGCAACAGAAACATCAGGAATGATAAATACCATCACTAAAGAAAAAGTCGTTATGACTAATAGTAAGTTCGTGATTTGATGGGATCTTGGCAAATACTTTTTAAACTCAAGAAATTCTTTACTAAACAGTAACATAAATAAAATTAACAAGTTACCACTTAACGCTATAGATTTGATGAAAAACCATTCAGGTAGAAAAGAACCTGCTAATTCTATATCTAATGAATTCAATGTTGCTTGATAGAACACAAAACTCAACATATATAAAACGTAGTATAAATACGCCTTCTCTTTGAGGGAAAAATATAAAAATAAATTATAGATTAATAGTGCAAATAAAAAACCGTAAAAAATGCCTGTGAAAAATTTATACGATATAATCTTTTCAATAAAGCTTTCTGTTGTAAAAAGATAAGAAATTAAATTCAGCGGTAGTGCGCCGTCTAATTTAATATAAATTTCTTTGACAGACGGATCATTGATTGGAAACAAGTTCGAACGGAATTGAATATTTTGATCGCCTAAGTTTGAAATCCCACTCTTTTGTACCTCATAGGAGCCATCTTCACTCACGAAATACATCTCGATATTATCTAGTTTATCCGTTGCTTCTAGCCAGTAAGTTTCTTGTTTGTCCTGTATGATGTTATCCGTATTTAACCTAAGCCAAATTGTATCTTCGGTATGCCAAAAGAACAAATACTTTTGTGCACTTGCAACAAAGGATTTGTCGTATTCACCAGTTAAAATATCTTCTATTGAGGCATTATTAGAAGAGTCACGAAAAATATCATAATGTTGTCCTAAAACAACAGGTTTTGAAAGCTCAGCAGCGTGGCCGGTTAGGGGTGTGCTATATTGTGCCATTAATGCAAAAATACTAGCAATGAAAATACAAATTATTATGTAGTTTTTGACTCTTTTTTTCATAATAAGATTGTTGACTCCCCTCCATATTTTGTTATATTGAAGACTTTATCAAAAAAGCAATTAGAGCTTGGTGTTTGAGGTTATATGTATACTAAATAATGTTGGAGATTAATGGAAAGATCCCCAGTCGAGGAAGGTCTTATATTATAAATGTATCATATTACACTCATTATTTACGTATTTTGTGATATTTAAGTGAGAAGATCCCAGCTTCTCTCAGTAAAAAACTCCCATCATTTTAATGGATGGAAGTTTCTTTTATGCTATTTATGCGGTTGAGTAATTAGTTTTCAATTTCTAAAATAGCTTCGATTTCTTCTTGGAGCTCTTTATTCACTGAAAGTGCACGTTGTTTTCGCAATTCAAGATCCATTTCTTTATCAATGAAATTATTCGTATGTGTGTCAAAGCATTCGAAACAAATAGAATGGAAATCTTTTTGCTCGTCCTTTGAAAAACCAAACTCCCATGTTTCAAGTTCTAAATAACTTACTTTATTTTTCGTTTCTTTTTCACATAATTCGCAAGTTGTTGTCATTAGTAAAAACCCTTTCATACATACAGCTGTTATTTTTTTGCAAGTTGGCGATCTTTAATTCTTTTTAAGCGGCCATGGTAGTTCATGATGTTTGCTTGTGATTGTTTGGCCTCATCGCTAGTAGGTTGTAAGTTAGCGATATCCCAATATTTCACAACGACATCTAAAACTTGGTCAAAGTATTGTAATGGTCCGTAATTTGTATTGATTGCGATCGTTTTCATTCTCTCCGTAAAGTCGGGCATAACTGCGCCTGGCATAGAGAAATTGATAATGACATTTTCAAAAAATACAATGAAATTCGGATCAAGTTCAAGATGTGCTTTCACTGTGTCACGGTAAAATGCATAATGAAGTGCTTCGTCTTTCGCTAAACGTCGAAGTAATGTTGCTAAGTCTTTGTCGTGCTGTCCTGCAACCTTCGCTACATTATTGTAAAAAACGAGTGTCCCTAATTCTTGCAATGAAGTATAAGCCATCGTCGCTAGTGGGTTAGTGAAGTCTGGGAACCAACCATTCTCAACTACTCGTTTTCTTAATTCATGCAACCTTTTCGGATTTACGTTTCGTGTCACTAGTAAATACGTTTCAAGTAAGCTAGAGTGTTGATCTTCTTCAGCTGTCCAAGTGTGTACGAAATCATTAATAACTTCCATAGAATTTTTAAATGTGTAATCTAAATGCGAAGTATACCAAGGTAAATTTACTTCTGTAAGTAACGCAGTTTCGATTGCTACAATAACACCTTCTGGAAGAGTTACTTGGCTTT
>JAVWKG010000118.1:0-6728 GCA_036638655.1 Lysinibacillus sp.
GAAGAACGACAAGAAGCAAGTGATGGTTATTGAAGGTGGACCGGGCACAGGTAAGTCGGTTATGGCGATCAATTTACTTGTGAATTTGATAAATCAAGGGCTGATGACTTTATATGTTTCTAAAAATTCAGCACCGCGTGATGTGTATGCCACAAAGCTAAAAGGGGCATTCCGCAAAACGCATATTGATAATTTGTTCAAAGGGTCGGGGAGCTTTACAGAGGCTGATTTGAACGAATTTGATGTTATTATTGTGGATGAGGCCCATCGCTTAAATGAGAAGTCAGGTATGTTTAAAAATAAAGGGGAAAATCAGGTGAAGGAGCTAATCAAGGCGGCGAAGTTTAGCCTGTTCTTCATTGATGAAAACCAAAAGGTGACGTTGAGCGATATTGGTAGCGTCGATTTGATTGAACAGTATGCAGAGGAATTTCAGGCAGAAGTGATTTCCGGCAAGCTATCGTCTCAGTTTAGATGTGACGGTTCGGATGCGTATATTGCATGGCTTGACGATGTGCTCGGCATTCGTGAAACGGCTAACACGCATGATTATGGACTCGCATATGATGTTCGCGTATTTGATGATCCAAATGACATGCTTCATGAAATCGAGCAGCTCAATAACCGAAATAACAAATCTCGTATTATGGCGGGGTATTGTTGGGAGTGGCCTAAAGCAGGGCGTACTGATGTGAATCATTTTGATATAACGATTCCTAAACACAATTTCGGCATTAGCTGGAATATCCATAATACATGGGCGATTGAAAACAATTCGGTTCGTGAGGCCGGCTGTATTCATACGGCTCAAGGGCTTGAATTTGACTATGTCGGTGTTATTATCGGTGACGATCTGCGCTATGAAAACGGTCAAGTCATCACAGACCACACAAAACGTGCTAAAACAGATCAGTCACTTAAAGGTATCAAAAAGATGATGAAGGAAGATCCAGAAGCGGCTAAACGTCTCGCTGATCCTATCATTCGCAACACATACCGCACCCTCATGACACGAGGGCAAAAAGGATGCTTCATTTTCTGTACCGACCCGGAGTTGCAAACGTATTTCAAAATGAGATTGCAAAAGGCAGAAAAGTATGGGGAAGTACAGCCTTGGCTCACACGAGTGGCTGAAGAGAGGGAAGGATACGAATAAACGAGTGTTTGAGTAATGTCTAGGTAAAGGTTAGGGCGACATCATAATTGTTGTGTTTGTATTGGTAACCAAAACCTAGATATTGCATAGATCGGTTGGCGGATTATTCTGAAATAAAGAGACGATAGGATGCTCACTTTATTCAAAATCAAATGAGTTTTATAGTAATTGTAGAACGTATGTGTGCTATAATTAAAGGGTAATAGATAGGTGACTCAAGGGTGGTTGGCTCACTCCCGTTTTTAGCAGAAAGGCGGACTAAGAACGCCACGTCCTGTGGCAACGTCCGTATGACTCGCTTCGTGCGAGCCCGGGATGCCGGTGACAGTATTTGAATCATTGATGTTTGCAATTACATTCGCAGCATTGATTGTATCAATTCTTTCATTTAACCATAAAAAATAACCCATCCTTGAGTTAACGGCTCAGATGGGTTATCATTCCTTTAAAAAAGCCAGTCCCTTTGTGGGAACCTGCTATTACGAGACTACATGATGTTTCAGCATCATGTAGTCTTTTTTAATTTATTCATTTCTTATGTTCATTATACGTTTTCGGTGTATTTTTTACAAGGTGAACGATTGTTTCAATTTATAATAATCAAGTGAACAAAGCCAAAAAATAAGACTAGCCCATATGCATGCACGGGCTAGTCTATTGTTATTTATTTCGTATTTAATTGTAGTGCAGGACCGAAGAATTCGAAGTGAATTTGGCTGTCAGGGATATTGCATTCATGTAACGCGTTAATCGCTGCTTCTAAAAATGGCACCGGTCCGCAAAGGTACACTTGTGTATCTTTTGCTAAAATCGGACGTAACATATTCGCATCTATGAACTCATTTTTGTCAGAGTATAATACTTTATGATGTGCATTACTGTCTTTTTTGAACACGCTAAACAGCTTTTTCAAACCAGTTGGACCGTTTAATTCGTTCATTTTATTTTGGATTGCTTCGTGGAAAGCAAGGACATTCTCGTTACGTGCACATTGAATGAAAGTAACGTTTTCTTTGTTTTCGATAGTTTGAAACATTGCATTTAACGGTGTTACCCCAATCCCGCCACTAATGAATAATACGGGTGCTTTTGTAGGTTCATATGTGAATACACCTGCTGGAACACTAACATCAATTGTCGTTCCAAGGGCAGCTTCGTGTAGGAAATTTGAAACTTTTCCTTTAGGGTTATGCTCGCTTTCGCGTTTAACAGAAATACGGAATTCCTGTGTATTACTTGGTTGTGACAACGTATATTGTCGATTTAACATGAACTCTTCGCCTGGAGCTGTTACACGGATTGTTACATATTGCCCTGGTTTGTATGCTGGTACTTTTGAGCCGTCTACTGTTTTAAAGTAGAAAGATGTTACTTCATCGCTTTCTTTTACAGTACGGTCAATTTTGAACTGTTTAAATGCTCGCCAGCCACCATTTTGCTCTGCAGCTTTGTATAAATCTTCTTCTACTGAAATGAAAATATCAGCAATAACGCCATATGCTTTGCCCCATGCTTCGATGATTTCGTCTGTTGCGGCATCACCTAATACTTCTTTAATGGCTGCAAGTAGGTATTGTCCCACAATTGGATAATGTTCTGGTAACACACCAAGACTTACGTGCTTATGTGCAATTTGTACAACTACAGGAACGATTGGTTCTAAGTTGTCGATATGTTGAGCTGCAGCGTAAACTGTATTAGCTAATGCCGTTTGTTGACGACCTTGCGATTGGTTTGTATGATTGAAAATATTTAATAATGATGGGTTGTCCTTGAATAAGTTACTATAAAAAGTCTTTGTAATGGCTACGCCGTGTACTTCTAATACTGGAACTGTTGATTTAATGACGTTTATTGTGTGTTGATCTAACATGCTGAACACGTCCTTTCGTGATAAATATATGCCTTTTCAGCATTTAAAGCAATATGTAAAATGCATCTTTAACGAAATGGACACAAATATATATCTTAAATACCTCTTTTAGTTGAGATAACTTTACTATTCTTGTTTCATTATTTTGATGTAGCTAAATTAAGGGTGGAAAATGATATACATTCAATATTGCATAGCGTTATATTATTCTAAACGACTTAAATATTTGAAATTTTCATTGCAGGGGAAGCATTAAGTCTGGAAGAAAGTACTGAATTTAATTAGCTGGAATGACTGAGAGTAGAAATATGATTTACGCCAATTGTCGTAGGATCCACGAAGATGGAGAAGAGTGTTATGCTTGCTGAGATGCAAGTATTGGAAGAGGTGCTAAGGACTACATAGTGAATACCAAAGGAGCCATATTATGTGGCTCCTTTGTTGTTTATTTTAGTGAGTGATTGCTATATCGTCGAATCACTTCTATGAGTTCATGACCAAATTCTTGATGCTTTAATTCGCCAATCCCACTAATTTCCAGTAAATCTGCGGGCTTTAAAGGTCTTTGTGCAACTAGTTCGTCTAATGTTTTATTGGAAAAAATATAAAATGCCTTCACGTTTTTCTTTACTGAAAGTTCTTTTCGGAATGTGCGCAATGCTTCTGCAAGCTCTTCAGAATCATGTATATGAGTTGTGTTATGTTGTAACGGATTTACTAATTTTGGTTCTTCATCTTGCATTGAGATGGTTTCTTCCAATAATTTTTCTTCACTTTTTTCGATTGTATCGAATGCTTGTGACTGATGTTGGGATTTTATATATTGGCCCATTTCGGTCATATGTTTATCTAATAGATGGGTAGGGGATTCTTGTTTTAGTTCGTTTGTTAAATAATGGACTAATTGATCGGCTCTCAAAATTTTGGAACGCACTTGAGGATTCGCCTTTTTCGTATTTAGGATTGTGCGTTTGTTAGAGAATACAACGACATACTTAATAGGCATTTTATTTATAACTTGGTTGTCCTTCAGTAGCGCTTCAAGAACGTTTACTTGGCGTTGAATTTGCCGAATAGGGCTATAAAATCCTTCCTTGAATATCGTTTTATTATTTTTTTGTACTTTCCGAACAAATTCATCATTGTCAGTGATTTCGATATCGCCGTAGTAATTTTTCACTTCGATTACTAAGATGAATTTTCTTGTAATGACAACAAAATCGAGCTGTGCTTTTAAATCATTATGTGAAATGCGTAAATCATGGATGATATGTATAGGAAGAAAGGCATTTTCTAATTCGAATAAGACACTTTGCTCCCCTTGGATGCCTAGTTCTATCATTCTTTTTTGTTGTTCTAACTGTTTTCGTGAATTGGGTTCATCTCTTGCTGCTATTTTTTGATTTAACTGCTTTATCTTTTGTAAATCATCAAAAGCTGATTTTATTAAGTATGGTGATGTTAGTTTTTCACTATCGGTTATTGCAAACGCAATTCGTTCGAAAAAATTTCGTTTTTTATAACTCATAATATAATCCACCCCCTTCTGATCTTATTATATCAAAAATTCGCAATAATCAATTGGGAAAATAGTTGTTGATTGTTATAATCTACTAAGTCTATTATAATAACAATTGCGGCAAGGTGTAGTTATTCAGTGTTTGAACGCTTATGGGATAAAAGTTCTATGAGTTTATATTTTTTATGTCATTCATAATGAGCGTCAGTCGTCTAGCCTTGGTTGAAAGTTTGAAGTCTTTAATATCAATTTGGTAATGAAAAGAGGAAAGAGCATGTTTAGTAGTCCTTCTCAAACGAGCTTCACTATAATAGAAGGGGAATATTCAGGCGTTATTATTGCGCTGTCGATTTTAATCGCAACAGTAGCGTCCTATACAGCTATATCGATGAATGGCCGAGCACGACAAAATAGCTTTTTTAATAAAAATTATTGGCTAGTGCTAGCAGCTATTGCGATGGGTTTTGGTATTTGGTCGATGCATTTTGTTGGAATGAGTGCGTTGTTTTTACCAGTTGAGATGGGTTATGACAAACTGTTAACTGTAATTTCGATAGTCCCAGCGATGTTCGCGTCATTTATAGCTTTTTACTTAGCCGATCTTCCTAAAAGAACTTACTGGACGTATACATATGCAGGTATTTCAATGGGCATTGGTATATCATTAATGCATTACATAGGTATGTATGCGATGAAAATGGACGTCATTTTTTCCTATGATATCGTATTATTTGTAGCTTCAGTTGCGATAGCTATCATTGTTTCTATCGTTGCTATATATATATTTTCTGCTTTACAGAGCTATATGGAAAATCGTGTTATTCAATTATTTACATCGATTATAATGGGGTTAGCTGTTTCAAGTATGCATTATACAGGCATGGCGGCTGTTTCGTTTTATGTTCCGAAAGGGTTTGTGCCAGATTTACATCATGATCATTTGGGTGGGATATACGGAATAGCTATCAGTGTATCTATTGGCATGGCTTTGTTATTAGGTTTTTTGTTTTTATCGAGTTTAGTAGATCGCTATGTGGAGTATCGTACTAATTATTATGATGTTTTAACAAAACTGCCGAATCGACGACTTTTTGAAAAAAGGTTGAAAAAACCTATTTTTCCAGAGCGTTTAGCGATAATCCATTTACATGATTTAGAGTATTTGAATAGAGAGTATGATTATCAATTCGGTGATGAAACGATTCAACAAGTAGCATCGCGTTTGAAAATGTTGACGCCTTCTATATTAGATTTATATCGAATTGAAGGAAATCGCTTTGCTTATTTAACGAGAGATGTAATTGAAGAAAAGCAATTTCTAGAAGGGCTTGAAAAAATAACGATGGCACTTCAACGACCAGTAACTGTAAATAAGCAAGAAGTGATGGTTCAGACTGTTTGTGTAGTTACAGAAGCTGAAAATGATGAAGAGGTGGCAAAGATATATGAAAATGTCCTTGCTGTTTTAAATTATCCGTCCATTAAATTTAATCATGAAATCGTGCACTACGATCCTGTCATTCATACATATACTTTCGAACGAGAAATTGCTAGTCATGCGATGCGTGCAATGGCGGAAAATGAGTTGTTTCTTGTTTATCAACCGAAAGTAGCGGTGAATTCAAATGAAGTAGTGGGTGTTGAAACTTTGCTGAGATGGCAGCACCCTACGTATGGCATGCTTTCGCCAGCTGTATTTATCCCTATATTAGAAGAATATGACCGAATGATTGCGGTAACAGATTGGATTATTGAGCAAGTGTGCCAACAAATTTCCAACTGGCAGCAGCAAGGAATTTCATTTGGGCAAGTGGCTATTAATATTCCGGGGCAATATGTGACTTCACCTCGGTTATTGCAAGTGTTAAAGCGTACTATAAATGATTATCAGTTAACACCGCAGCAATTGGAGCTTGAAATTACTGAAACGAGCTTTGTGAAAAATATTGCAGAAGCAATACGCGCTGTTAGTATTTTCCGTCAAGAAGGTTTTTCTGTAGCATTAGATGATTTTGGGACAGGGGTTTCATCGCTCTCTTATTTGAAAAAAATGCCGATTTCTACTTTGAAAATTGACAAGTCATTCATTGATGGTATTCCCCAGTCGCCAAAGGATTCCTCTATTATTCAAGCGATTATTGCACTCGGCAGTTCATTGAACTTAACGGTTGTTTTTGAAG
>JAVWKG010000118.1:6738-9560 GCA_036638655.1 Lysinibacillus sp.
TTTTTGAAGGGGTTGAAACGCAAGAACAAGTAACGTTTTTAGCGGCCACATGCGACCGACCAGTCATTCAAGGGTATTTCTTTGCGAAGCCAATGAGATCGACTGAACTAATTGAATGGCATGTAACGTTTAACACGCATAAAGTTTAAGTAAGATGCAAATAACCGCCACCTTCAAATGGGAGGCGGTTATTTATTTATGTGAATTTAAAGGATTCAAAATGTATGTTTGGGAGAGCATTTTTCTGTTTTAAACTATTTGAAAATTCAGTCTATTTTTATTGAAACGTATGTTCTTGTTGTGTATACTATACATATGCTAGAGGAAGGGATGTATTGCTTAATGACATGGCAATTTTTGGAGAAACCGAGCGATTACAGTAGCGGCAGTCAGGTGAATCAGGACGATTTGTGGAAAAAGATTATTGCGGATTTGTTTGAAGATTTTTTGTTGTTTTTCATACCAGAATTTCATGCGGAAGTTGATTTTTCAAAACCAGTGGATTTTTTGCAACAAGAGCTTTTCAAAGAGATAATAGATGAACGAAAAGGACGCAAGATGGCTGATCAGATTGCTAAAGTGTATTTGAAAAATGGGGAGGAACAGTGGGTATTGGTGCATACAGAAGTTCAAAGCGAGGATCATAAGGGTTTTCCACTTCGTATGTTTGAATATTATTACCGAATATTTGATCGATACAGTAAGAAAATAGTGGCCATAGCGCTATTTTCAAATACGAGTAAGAAAAGCTCAAATCAGTACAAAGAAGTGTATTTTGGAACTGAAGTATCTTATACTTTTAATAAGTTCGTGATAGCTGATTTTGATGAGGAGATGTTGAAAGGCTCTCCGAAATTGTTTAGTAAAGCATTGTTGGCATCTATATATATGCAACGTACGCAAAGTGAAATGGGTTTGAGAAGTGATTTTAAACGGGCGTTATTGAGAGATGTTTTGTCGTTAGAGAATGTGAGCCGCACAGAAATTAGTGCATTGTTGTATTTTGTCGATTATCTGTTGAAGTTGCCAGAGGAGATGGCTGAGCGATTAAAGCAAGAATTACGATTAGTTATTCGGAAGGAGGTTGTCCCAATGCATCAGTTTCATAAAGATGAACTACCACCAACTCTAGCGGGTGTTTTAGAGTTGGAACGTCGAGAGTGGATGGAGCAAGGACTTGAGCAAGGAATAGAAAAAGGGATGGAACAAGGAATAGAACAAGGAATAGAACGAGGAATAGAACAAGGAATAGAAAAAGGAATAGAGCTAGGTATTCGGCAGATGGTTCTTCGTTTATTCGAAAAAGGCTTTGCTGAAGATGTTATCGCCGACATTGCAAAAATACCCGTTGAACAGGTTCAAAAGATGAAAGAAAATGGATGATATTTCCCATTTAGGGTAAATTAGGTTGTTACTTGTCTTTAAATTAACTGTTTCTAAAAAAATATGCCCATTCTAATATGTTTTTCCTAAGTGTCTATCAAAATTGGGGTTAGTACAATCTGAAATACGACATCCAATCTACGGTATGTCGTATTTTTTAGGTCCCTATTTTGTATGGGAAATATTACATTATGATGGGGATGATTATTCTCGCACTATGTTTACCGGGGGAGAAAATGATACAGCAGAAATGAATTCGGCATATACCTATTTGAAAATTTTTAACCCTAGAGTTCTGAATATTTAGGTAATTATACATGTCCTTGCGCTGTATTAAGAATTCGAGTTACTAGAGTGCATCGACAGTGAATATGCATTTTCACACCGATTGGTTAGGTTATCAGGCGTAACAGAAACAATGTAATGATAATAATCGTCGTATAGAATAGCGGGTTGTTTTTCCTTGTACTACAAAAAATATTACATACTGGAATAACAATTATTGGTGAGAAATCATATTTGCAATGATTCTTCCAAAAATGTTAAGAAGCGCACTCGAAATAAAAGCAGCAAATGAATTGACAATTCAAGATAATAGTATAAAAAACATGTTGGCGAAAAGAAAAATGAGAGCAATCAAACTTTCAGAGAGTTGGCATCACGATAACGAATCTTTCAATGTTAAAAACTAGTGAGCCAAAGCTATTAGATTTTCAACATTAGAGGCAATTTGTAAGGATTTGGACTGCCAACCAGGTCATATGCTCGAGTACAGAAGCGATGTTGAAGGGTAGGACTAATTGCAAGAAGGAGAAAGGATGTCGTGTCATTGAGTTTATTTTTACTAGTGGGGCTATTTGGCGGACTCTTAATGATTCTTATTAAAAGGCCAATCATAGATATGCTTGGAGAAAATAACAAATTGGTGCATTGGCTGAAACATGCTAGTTGGTTTCAAAGTTATTGGTACGCTGGACTATTTCTGTTCGTTATGAATGCAGCGCTGTTTTTATCAACAGGTCTATTACTTTATATATTGATGTATATTTCAATCCCATATCTTCATTTGCTAGTCATTATTTTGGCCATCATCGGGAGCTTTTTTGTATGGGGTATTATCCATAAAGCATGGCAAAGTACAAATAGATATCGTTTGAAGATGGGGGCTATCGGAAGTAGTTTTTATGTGTTCTTGTCTATGCTCTTTATGTATTGGTCTTGGACACTTGAACCTGCCTATCCCGGAGAGGATACTTTTATGAAAGGGCTTGGATTAATGGTTGGTGTATTTATCGCAACTGTAGCCTGTGTTTCATGTTTTATTTTTACGGGATTTTTCAAGAATAAAATAATCGAGTAAGTGTATTGTGATAAATAAATAGGGTGAATCTATTGTCTATCTCGATAGCAGTGCTAGTAGAGCTAGGTGAAAGTGTAGC
>JAVWKG010000119.1:0-9206 GCA_036638655.1 Lysinibacillus sp.
GCTACAAATTGCTCTTTTGGAATCATTGGTTGGAAATTCATTTCGCCTAACTCCATAGCACCAAACGTTTTCCCTGAATGGAGCTGTGTTTCCAATAAGGCAACTGCCGCTTCCATGTCATCTATCGTGCGACCTTCACCAAATAAATCAATAGCCGCTAATGTAATTTCCTGTGTAAGATGATCGAAAATAATAAATGTATCGTAAAAAAACACATGAACTTCTGGCATTTCCAGTTCATCATGTAAAAGCTCGCCTATTTTCTCGGCATAAAAAGCCGTTTCATAGCCAAAAAGACCAATTGCGCCACCGAAAAAGGCAAATGGGTAATTTGTATCGTGAATTGGCATAACTTCTTTTAACTTCTCTAATACAGCACCTGTTGATTGCTCTTTTCTTTCCGAAGTTGTATATGAATACCCCTGTGCATCCCCAACTAACTCTGCAATTGGGCTCACCGTAATAAAGGAGTACCTACCACTTTCCTCGTGCTTTGCCGATGATTCAAATAACATCTTTCGTTCGCCTTCAAGAGATTGATAAACTGAAATCGGTGTCATCATATCCCCTTGCAACTTCTTCATTGCGTACATACTCGTCTCAACTGTCATAAAGCTCTCTCCTCCACTCTTCTCTACTAAACTACACAAAAAGGCCTTTCCATCACAAAAGGACGGAAAAGCCGTGGTGCCACCTTCATTGGTCTATAAAAGACCCACTCAACTATGCCCTGTAACGTGGGCTTACGCTATCCCCTACAATTAGCCGTTTAACACAGCTGTCTTTCAGGGTAAGAGCTCCGAAGTCCATTCACTACTTGTTTTGTACTAGCTTTCACCAACCGCTAGCTCTCTTCAACAAACACAAATTAGTTACTACTCTTCATCAACGCTATTTTCTCGTTAATCATATTGTAAAACATAAAGTCTAATAATTCAATTTATTATTTGAGTGTTAATAATATTCCCCCACTTGTTCAACAAGGTCAATTTGCTGTTCGGTACATATTTGGCGAATTGTAAATAATATATCTTGTTTCACTGCTAGCATTTCAGCTGTATCATTTGTCGGCACAAAAAAACGGACGATGACACGATAAGAAGTCGGATGAATTTCATCTATGAATACATGAATGATTTCTTTCTCTGTTTGTGGATGCAAATAGATTTGCTGGTGCATTGCGTTCAATGTACTTCGTAAATGCTCTTCATCATTACTTGAGGAAACATATAAATATTGTTCACATTTACGTTTCTCACGTTTGCTCAAATTATAAAGCGGACGATTTACTAAATACGAGTTAGGTACATAAACAAGACCTTTATCCCCCGTTTGAATCAGTGTGCTCCGAAGGTTAATGTCTTCAATTGTTCCTTCAATTTTTTGATCTTCAGTTGTCACCCAGTCACCAATTTGAAACGGCTTATCCAGCGCAACTGACATCCCACCAAAAACATGTCCTAATGTATCGCGAACTCCAAAAGCAATCGCCACACCCGTCAAGCCAATCCCTGTTAAAAAGCCATTTAAGTTAAAATCCCAGAAAGAAGCAATGGTAAACATCGCCAAGATCATAATGAGTACTTTCCCTATACGTAGGAAAAATGGCAGGAGCACATTTTGTTCCTCATCAATACTTAAGGACACAGGTTGCTTTGTATAGTAATGTAGCACATCGTACACGCCTTTAAAGGCAAAAAACACCATTAGTGATCGGACAAAGCTCCCCGTTGTCTTATGCGTAAATAAATTCACTTCAAATAATTGCGACAAGCTAATTATGATTACTACTGACATAAACGCATAGCGAATGGCTTTATTAAACTGCGCCAGTACAGTTGCCTGAAAGACAAGCTGGCGTTCTTTCAAAAAGACGACACTTTTCGTAATCATTTTTTCTAAAATATAATGCTGGAACAACCAGCCTACAATACAAATTGCAATTGCCACGACGACATCCATCCACGTCGGAGCTGTCACATTCGGTAAAAACAATTTCAACGAATCCATCTTACTTTTACTCTCCCTCTACTTTTCACATTGCCTAAAATATGGGCTTCCATTTTCTAAAGGAGCGTATCTTTTCTACCTAAATAGAATCCTCTGCGAAAAATGCCTTATTCGCAAACCAAAAATGTTGCTCATTAAGATTTTGTTCCTGCATGACAACAACAGAAATTTCTGCTTGATGGTTAATTTCCATACTTTGTATTACCCTTTTTGTATCTGCTTCTACAAGACGATTCCCATCAACTGGCACACCTTCTGTAAAAATCAGTATCTCAGCTTCCGTGCAATACTGATGTTCTTGTAACAACTCTTTTACAAACTGTAGCACCGGGATCATTGCCGCTTCACCAACCGCTTTCCCTTCAATAAAGTCTATAAACGCCGGTAAGTGCATCTGACCGTTTTCAAAACGATAATGAACATCCACATGTCGATGATAAGGCACAATATATAATGTACGACGCTCGCGATGCGCCTCATCAAACAAAGATAAAATCATACTTTTACAAACCGTTGCAAATGGCTCCATCCCAATTGTTTGCTCTAGACAAACAATTATTGGACTAGGGTTATTTTTCACATTGGCAAAAGGCACATATAAAACATTCCCCTGTTTCGTCGTATGCTGTTTCAGTAGTTGTAATTGGGCATCATTCACTTTACGATTATAAGTTAAGTATTCCCCCCCACTATCGGTAATGCTCTCTTCATGTTCAATAGCAGGAACGATTTTTCCCATTTCATGAATAATACCTTCTAAGGCGAGCCCGTACGCTGCCATTATCTGTAGTTCATCACTGCTACAAAAATAATCGATGAATGACAATTGTACATCCTCATGCAACTCATCCATATGTAAAGTTCTATATAAAGAGAATAGTAATTCTTGCTGCTCTTCTGTTAAAGCGCGTTCGACTTTTTCAATAAATGTTGCAACAATACTTTCCACGGAACAGCCTCCCATTTACACCGCCTAAGAATATTTACTATAGTATATCCATTTTGTTTTTTTGACAATCAAAAGAACTACTTCACCCACGATGCAACAAAAAAACATATGAAATCAATTCCGGCTCTACACCATAATATGCACTTGACAGCACATTCCACTGCAGGCGGACGCTTTCCCCGTAGCGGAAATCAACCTGTTGCTTCAAATATTAATTGTAAAAATTGGATAATCACCACACGTGAGTTATCTATAAAAAAAAGAAAGGCTACTATAGCCCTTCTCATGTCATTAATTATTCAATTCATAATGTTTTCCTTTTATTAAATAAAACAAATGCTCGGCAATATTTGTTGCATGATCGGCTGAACGTTCTAAGTAACGGCAAACGAATGTCAATAACGTGATTTGGTGGAAATGCGCTGGATTGTCTACGCCTGCGCGCAGTAGTAAAGCGACTGTCGCTCCGTACAAATCATCGACATAATCATCAAGGTCCGCTATTTCCTTTGCTTTCACTGTATCTTCTTCCGTAAACGCTAATACGACACTTTCTAGCATCTCAACTGCCTTTTCGCACATCGTTTGTAAATTTTTCGTCGGAAAAACGAGTGGCTCTTTCCCAATGCGAATCGCTTCTTTCGCAATATTAACAGCGTAGTCACCTACCCTCTCCAAATCAGAAGCCGCCTTTACTAACACCATTAACCTACGTAAATCTGTTGCGACGGGCTGTTGCTTTGCAATGAGTAAAATGACGCGATCATTTATTTCTTCCTCTAGGCGATTAATGACGATATCATCTTCAAGTACTTTGAATGCTTGTTCTAAATCTTGTGTTAGCATCGCATTAAAAGCATTTTTCAACGCTTGAATACTTAATGATGACATATCTATAAATTGTTGCTGCACTGCTTGCAAATCCTGTTCAAATCTTTCTCTTACACTCATTATAATTGCGCTCCTTCTTAACCAAATCGTCCTGATATATAATCTTCCGTGCGTTGGTCTGTTGGTGTTTGGAAAATGGTATCTGTTCGATCATATTCAATGACCTCTCCATTTAAGAAAAACGCTGTACGGTCTGAAATACGTGCTGCCTGTTGCATATTATGTGTCACAATGACAATGGAATAATCTTGCTTTAACTCTTGCACGAGCTCCTCTACTTTTAATGTTGAAATCGGGTCAAGTGCAGAAGTTGGCTCATCCATTAAAATCACATCTGGTTCAATCGCTAAGCACCTTGCAATACAAATACGTTGCTGTTGCCCACCCGATAAGCCGTAAGCATTTTGCTGTAAACGATCCTTTACTTCATCCCAGATCGCTGCACCACGAAGTGACTTTTCTACGATTTCATCCAATATTTTTTTATTTTTAATGCCATGAATGCGGGGGCCATATGCAATATTGTCATAAATCGATTTCGGGAATGGATTTGGCTTTTGAAACACCATGCCAACCTTTGTACGAAGTGCCTCTACCGCATAGTTTTTATCTAATATATTGCGCTCGCGGTACATGATTTCCCCTGAAGTTTTAACACTTGGCACAAGCTCTACCATTCGATTGAGTGTCTTTAAATACGTGGATTTCCCACAACCAGATGGTCCAATAATGGCTGTCACTTCATTTTCATAAATAGCTAAATTAATATCTTTTAGCCCGTGATGTTCACCGTACCAAAGGTTTAACTTTTTTGTATCATAAACAACCTTTTTTTCTATTTCCATATTCGGCACAATCACATTTCTCGTTGGTTTCGCAAACTTGCCTTCTTTTATCGTTACTACCATTTTTCGCACCTCTTAATATCGTTTTTGGAATTTATTTCGGATAAAGATCGCCACTGAATTCATCGCAAGTAATACACACATCAGTACTAGAATTCCCGCTGAAGCAACATACTGGAACGCTTCTTGCGGACGTTTTGCCCAATCATATATTTGCATTGGTAGCGCAGTAAACTGACTTAATAGGCCGTCTGGTAAAAACTGCAGAATCACTGGAATCCCAATAACGACTAACGGTGCAGTTTCACCAATTGCACGAGAAAGGGCTAAAATACTACCTGTTAAAATACCTGGGATTGCTGCTGGTAATACGACACGGATAATCGTTTGCCATTTCGTTGCGCCCATTCCATAAGAAGCTTCCCGCTGATCACTCGGCACAGCTCGTATTGCTTCCTGCGCTGCAACAATAATGACCGGTAAAATGAGTAAACTCATCGTGAAACCTGCCGCTAAAATACTTTTTCCAAGTTCCATCATTCGAACGAAAATCGTTAAACCTAGTAAACCAAAAACAATCGAAGGCACACCCGCCAAATTCGAAATATTCATTCGAATGAAATCATTTAATTTATTTTTTTTTGCATATTCCTCTAGATAAAGTGCAGTACCTACGCCAAGCGTAATAGAAACAGGCGCTACTACACACATTAACCAAAGTGAACCGACAAGCGCTGCTTTTATCCCTGCTTTATCGGCAAAACGCGAAGCAAAATTTGTCAGAAAATCAAAGCTAATATAACTGCCACCTTGTGAAACAATTCGGTACAATAAAATACCGAGTGTAATAAGTGCAAATATCGTTGCTAGGAAGAACAAGCTCTTCCAAAGCTTATTCCATACGATACGTGCGCCCATTCTTTTCATCACAGCAGCATCCTCTAAATAGCGCATTAATAAACCTCCCTGAACCGTTTCGAAATATAATGTGCAAGTAAATTCATCACTAATGTAAAGATGAATAATGTAAAGCCAACAGCGTAAATAGAATAGTAAATTGTCGTTCCATATCCTGCATCCCCTGTTGAAACTTGAACAATATAAGCAGTCATCGTTTGGATGGAATCTGTTACATCCATATCAAACTTCGGCGTGGATCCACCTGCTAGCGACACGATCATCGTTTCTCCGATGGCACGCGAAACTGCTAAAACGATTGAAGCAATAACGCCAGACAACGCTGCTGGTAACACGACTTTGATAGCCACTTCAAATTTTGTTGCGCCTAACGCGAGTGCACCTTCTCGCATACTATTTGGTACACTTGACATCGCATCTTCTGATAGTGATGTAATCATTGGTAAAATCATCACGCCTACTACAATACCAGGGCTAAGTGCATTAAAGATTTTCAAACCAGGCAGGAGTTCTTGTAAAATGGGTGTCACAAATGTTAAGGCAAAGAAACCATAAACAATTGTCGGTACACCTGCTAACACCTCTAGAACCGGTTTGATGATACGTCTTGCATTGTCACTTGCATATTCACTCAAATAGATTGCCGATGCAATACCGAACGGAACGGCCACAATGATTGCAATCAGCGTTACTTTCAATGTACCTGCTATTAACGGTAAAATACCAAACAGCGGTTCTTTTCCTGAGAATGGTAGCCACTGTGTACCAAATAAGTAATCTGTAATCGATACACGAGTGAAAAATTCAATCGTTTCAAAAATTAGAGTAAAGACGATACCAAATGTCGTAAGAATCGAAATAAGTGCTGCTGCAAGCAATAAAATTGGCATTGCTTTCTCTATAAATTTCTTCATTTTTTTATCGCTTGATTTCGCGATTAAGTCTTGTACAGATGTGGATTTCCCTTCTTTTTGAGACACCATTCAATACTGCTCCTTTCAAGAAAAAGAGAGGAAAGAGCACTAACTCTCTCCTCGTAGTTGTTTGCTTATTTTAAACCTTCAAGTGTTGTTAAACCTTTAGCATATTGATCTTCTGGTAGACTAACATACCCAACTGCTTCTGCCATTTCACTCGCGTTTTCAAGTGTGAATTTCAGGAAGTCATATGCAGCCGCATTATCTTTAATAGCATCATTTTTTACATATGTGAATAGTGGGCGTGAAAGTGGTGCATAGTCACCCGCTTCAATTGTTTCATTCGTTGGTTCTACCCCATTAACTTTTAATACCGAAAGCTTGTCTTTGTTTTCTAAGTAATACGCATAGCCGAAGAAACCAATCGCAAATTTATCGCCAGCAACACCTTGTACTAGCATGTTATCATCCTCTGATAAAGTAGCAGAGCTTACTAGATCTGCACCATCTAAAATGACTTCATCAAAGTAATCGTATGTGCCAGAATCTGTACCTGGTGAGTAGAATACAATTTTCTC
The DNA here is from genome assembly GCA_036638655.1 of Lysinibacillus sp. Lineage (GTDB taxonomy): Bacteria > Bacillota > Bacilli > Bacillales_A > Planococcaceae > Lysinibacillus. The sequence continues at coordinate 7,109 of JAVWKG010000119.1, forward strand.
TGCCGGCCAAGAAGGATCTAAATCAGACCATTTTTTCTCCTTGCCATCTTCAGTCCAAATTTGTTTCAACTGTTCAACTGTTAAATCCTTTGCCCAGTCGTTTTCTGGATTGACTACTACTGAAAGTCCGTCATAAGCAAGTGCTAATTCAGTATAAGCAATTCCTGCTTCATCTAACTTCGCTTTCTCTTCATCTTTTATATTACGTGATGCATTTGAAAAGTCTGTTTCACCCGCGATGAATTTCTCAAAACCACCGCCAGTTCCAGAAACACCTACCGATACTTTAACGTCAGGCTGAATAGCAGCATATTCTTCAACAACTGCTTCAATAATTGGCGCTACTGTTGATGAGCCGTCTCCAGCAACTGCACCTTGTAATTTCTTATCAGCTGCAGCTTGTTCAGTTCCCTCTTTACTTCCTCCGCTTTGTGATGCACCTTCACCACCACATGCTCCAAGCATTAAAGCTGAACCCATTACCGCTGTCATCGTTAAGTACTTCCACTTTTTCATTATCCATTTCCTCCATCACAATCATATTAGTGTTCTCTCTCTTACAACCTTTACTATAAAGAGTTATTGTTGAACCCATATAAACCATTCGTAAAATCCACGTAAATGAATGTAAGGCTCTGTAAAGGAATGTAAAGAAAATTTACAATTCATTGTTTAAAAGAATAATAATTTTTAATGAGGGGATGAAAAAAGGGATGTCATTAGTTGTAAATACTGCTCAAAGTCAATTTAGTTGCGTATGTTGTAAGGGATGCTATAATGACTAACTGTGTTGCAGTTTCCAGTAAAGCTGCTTTAAAGTAAAACGGAGTATTTCCAACAGAAAGGTGTTAATCAGTGCTTACAAAACATCCCAATCGATTATCATCAGATTTTTTCCAAACCTATTTGACGCTCATTATGGATAATCGAAATTATTCACTTGAAGAAGCGATAGATTATATGACTACCTCTTATTTCAATGAAAACTTTGAAATCTACGGCACTTCATATAAAGAACAGTTTGAGTTAGCGATCACACAGCTAGTTTAGAACGCCTGCCTTGGCAAAAAAAGCGTCCACTGGCAACAGCTCTAAACAACTACTTATCTATAAAAAAAGGAGCGAACCGCTAAGCGGATTCGCTCTTTTTAGTGAAAACATCTCTTTACTGATCAAACTAACTTATCTTTTTCTTCACTTCAGCTTGGGGCAAACTTCTTTCGAGAGTAAGTGAACTCAGAAAAAGAAGCGCTCGGCTCGGCCTGGTAAACGCTCCGCTCTGCTTGGTGAACACTCCGCTCTGCCTGGTGAACGCTCGGCTTAGCTTGATGAACGCTCGGCCCGGTGAACGCTCCGCTCGGCCCGGTGAACGCTCCGCTCTGCCTGATGAACGCTCCGCTCGGCTGGGTGAACGCTCCGCTCGGCCCGGTAAACGCTCCGCTCAGCGAACGCTCCTCTTCTTTCATATCTTTTCAAAAAAACCGAGCCCCCTCTCCTTTTTTGGAAAGTTGCTCGGTTTTTATATGATGAAAGTAAAAACTCTCCCTTTATTTACTACTAAAAGGAGAGTTACATAGTTATTTATTGATTTTCGACCATTTTTCTTCTAACCAAGTCATGAAGTTTTCGCCTTTGTCGCCTTCATATGCATCATATACATCAAGACGAGTACGTTTTAGTTTATCTGCGAAATCTTCTACTGTATGACCAGCAGCTAAGCTCTTTTTCACACGTAAAAAGATTTTATCTGTTCCTTTTATTAAATCAAAACGGTGGCGGGCAGGTTTTTCAACAGACTCACCAAAGTTAGCAAGTGCCTCGTAAGCAGCTTCTTGTACGTTATATACCGTATCATTTTGCATACGATTTGTTAGTAAATCAATCACTTTCTCATGCTTAAAGCCTGCAAGTTCTTTTACTGCACCTAAACGATCTCGCCAGCTCGACGTGTAATTGGCTACTTTCTTTAGTTCTGCGTAGTTTTCTGGTAGTTCTTCTTTGAATTTTTTACTCATGAATTTAGCTCCTCTAAAATAGGTTTAGTTGAGGAAAACTTGACTATACATTGATTAAAATGAATTTCAATTCTTCTCTATTC
>JAVWKG010000120.1:0-9098 GCA_036638655.1 Lysinibacillus sp.
GTTTAATAATTTTTGAGTATTGAACTCAGTATCAGTAGAAATACGAGTGATTTCTTTTGATAAAGATTCAATTTCTAATTGAAGTGCTTTACGGTCGCCAGTTACGTTTGTATCATTTGCAGATTGTACTGCTAATTCACGCATACGTTGTAAAATTGAGTGTGTTTCGTTAAGAGCACCCTCAGCTGTTTGGATTAAAGAAACTGAATCTTGAGCGTTTTTCGTAGCCATATCAAGACCACGGATTTGCCCGCGCATTTTTTCAGAAATTGCTAAACCTGCAGCGTCATCGCCAGCACGGTTTACTTTGTAACCTGAAGATAATTTCTCAAGGTTTTTAGAAGCTTGAGTGTTGTTGAATGAAAGGTTACGGTGTGTGTTTAAAGCCGAAATGTTATGTTGAATTCTCATTTGGAATTCCTCCTTGAATGTTTTTTGTCATCCCACATCCTTGTGGAATGCTGTTGGCTTTGGTCGTAATTATGTACTTCCATTGCCTTACACTATCTATATCGTAAGCTTAGTTGAAATGTTTAATAGTTTTTATAAAAAAAATAATTATTTTCAAAAACTTTCCGCATTACTCTATATAGCAGGGTTTTGTTCAAGAAGAAAAATAGAATTTCACCTTCGATATTATCTTACAATTTCTCAAAAAAGATACCTATCACTCAAAGTTAAGTTTAAGTACATTCACGAACTCTATTTTCTCTTTAATTGTTCTAAAAAATTCGGTGCTACCAGCAACGCTTCTTTGTTTTGCGCTTGAATTGCCTCAAACACTTCTGAACGGTGAACGGTTACTGACTTTGGGGCCACAATGCCTAGCTTCACTTGATCACCATCAACAGCTAGGATTTTCACTTCTATATGGTCGCCTATCATAATAGATTCATTTTTTTTCCTTGAAAGTACGAGCATTATTTTGCACTTCCTTCCAATGTACTCATTGGATAGCGTAATGGGTAGGCTTTACTATCACTTAGCACAAGCTGCTTCCCAACCTTTTCCTTCATATTAATGACAACTGGTGCAAGTAAGTTCATTGTCGATTCACTTAACTTTTCTTTTAGTGTCACAATTGCATATGTAACTAAATCGTCTTCTTGTTCTGCAATAAGCACTTCACTATCTTCCATTGAAAGGTCAAATGCATAATCCGTTTTGAAAACAAATGGATAAACGACAACAAAACCAAGTTCAGCATTTTCTGTTGCTTGTAAGAGCGCAAGTGGTAAGTCCTGATCAAGTGGTAATAACACAAACTTTGTCACCTCTGAAAAACCTGGAATCCCTTCAGGAAATGTTATAATTTCCTCATTCGCTACTTCTACTTCTCCCAAAAATTTTGTTGCAATTTTCATATACTCACTGCACTCCCTATCCTATAACATCAATTTGAACATCCGGTCTTTGTACCATTGTACTTGTTACTTTTCCTGGTGTATATTCATGTATCGGTTTGTTCACCTGCGTATTAATTTTTGGATTTTGTCTGGTAAAATTAACTTCAGTTGTTCCCGGTGTATAATTAATTTTCACTGAGCCAACAGATGGTAGAAACTTCACATTGAATTTCATAGGTTTTGGTCCATGATTTTGTTTAGCTATACTTTGAATAATAGCATTCCCTTGACCTTTTCCTGCGTTTTCCATCATTTGTTGCCCTTCTCTTGCTATACGAGTTATTCCTCGCAGTGCCACCTGCTTCCCTTTTTGCGCGAAATTTGCGCTCGACTCAAGTGGTCCTACTAAACCCAAATCTCTTCTAGCCTGTGAAGAGTCAATCTTCAATACACTTTTGGTTGTCCTAATGTCTAAAATAGCAGCTGGTTGTTCTATTTTTTGCGTCGCTTGTGGCTGCTTTATGTATTGCCTTGATTTACTAATATCCAAGTCAATTTTGGCATCAGTTGTTCGTATTGAAATTTGCGGAAGCCTCATAACATTTCCTCCTTTTTAAGAAAAGCGTTTGAACAAGTTGTCCAAACGCTTTGGCGTATTAGCGAATAAAGTCTACTAATGTTTGTTGAATAATTTTTGCACCTACTGATAATCCTGCCTGGTGAATTGATTGATGAGTTACCATCTCGGTAATCGTTTTTGCATAATCTACATCTTCATTATCAGATATCTGCTTGATCACATTCACTTCTTGAATGCCTAAACGATTTTCCATTACTTCTACACGATTTTGGCGCGCACCGATGTCCGCTAATTTTTCAAGTACCTTTTCGCTTAAAACTTGAAGTCCAGGGATTTTCGGACCAGTAGGGTCATCTATGTTTGTAATTTCAGCACCCAGTGCCTCTGATATCTCAGCACCACCAGCTCCACTAGTTAACACAGCTGTTGCTGACTTCATGAAATCATCAATCTTTTTAAATACATCCGCTCCATCAGTATTCACATTCAACTGAATACCTGATGAAATTTCTATTTTAACTTCTTCACTATTGACGTTCGCTCCATTATAAGTACCATCACTTGTGAATAACGGCGCCCCTGTTTTTGTACCACTGAAAATATAATCTCCAGCGACTTGGGTATTACCGATGTCTTGAAGTTGCTTTCTTATTTGTTCCATCTCTGCATTAATTTTCTCACGATCTTCGGTTGTATTCGTATCATTTGAAGCTTGAACGATCAATTCTTTTACACGAGTAAGTGCAGAACTCACTTGATCTAATGATTCATTTGACGTATCTAACCACGTATTCACAGTACCCATATTACGTGTGTATTGCTCTACTCTTCCTAAATCACGGCGATAACCCATGCCTTTTACTGCTACAACTGGGTCATCTGAAGGGCGATTGATTTTAGAGCCTGAAGCAAGTTGGTTTTGTAGGTTGGCCATTTTGCCATAGCTGTTATTTAAATTGTATAGCATATTGCTCGAAAGCATTGATTGTGTAACGCGCATGTTTGTGCCCCTTTCGCTCATAAAGCTTTGTTATATAGTAATTAGTTTATATGGAAACGTTATTATAGACCGACACGGCCCATACCGTTTATGATTTTATCTAATGTTTCGTCAACGACTGTAATCATACGTGCATTTGCGTTGTATGCTTGTTGGAACGTAATCATATTTGTCATTTCTTCATCTAGTGACACGGAACTTACTGAAGAACGACTTTTTTCAATTGCTAGCTGTTGTAAACCCGAAGTTTTATATAAATCCGCGGATTCTCTTCCATCAACACCCAGTTTACCGATAATTCCTTGGTAAAATGATTGGAATGTTGCACCATTCAAATGTCCGTTAGCAGGGTTATATTGGAAATCTACACCGTTTGTTGAATCGCCATCTAAATCAATGTCAAAACCAGTGTCTTTTATCGCTTTTGATTGTAAGTTTGCTAATTCAATTGCCCACTTACCATTTCCTTCTTCACCTGCAGCAGATGAAGCTGCTAACAGTGATGGGTCTTTCAAGATCGCTTCGTTCACTTTAATATTAGCCGCAGTAAAAGTTGTAGATCCGTCCTTTGTCTCAAAGAAATCCAAACCATTCGCACCGTTTAAATCAAAACCGGCATTATGTACCTTATTAAACACTTGAGCGAATACGTTGACCATCTCATTCACTTTTGCCATCGTTTCAGGATAGTAACCTTGTACCGTTACACCATTGTCATTACTATAGCCATACATATTGATAAGCGATAGTAACTTACCTTTTTCTTGTGTCATATTATCATACGTTACCATGACATTCGTAGGTAAGCCTGCTGGTCCAGCTGCCTTATGAGCTTCTGCAGTTTGAACACCTGTTGTTTCAAGTCGGTCAAATACATTATCCGTATCTTTTTTATCGACAGAATCGCCATTTATGCCGATTGTCTTTAATTGAGCGTACTCTCTTCCCTCAACTAGTTTGTGCTCAGTACCATCAGCAGCTTTGTATGATATTGTTAAAGTACCTTCTGCTACACCCGAAGCCAGTCCTCCAGATTTCACTTGCTCAATCGAAACTGGTATATACTGATTTAACTCATCTACTAAAACATCTCGTGCATCATATAAATCATTTGGTACGTAACCACTTGGCTCTACCTCTTGTATTTGTTGGTTAATAGCTGCAATTCGCTTTAAAATCGAGTTAATTTCTCCTGTTGATACATCGATTTCATTTCCTAAGTTGCCTTGAATTTCTTTCAATTGTGTATCCATATAGTTAAATGATTGTGCTAAATGGTTGGCACGTTCAATAGCTACTTTACGACCAGCTGCATCGCCAGGTTTCGTACTTACATCATGTAATGATTTCCAAAACTGATCAAATGCTGCATTCAGATTAAATTCTGAAGGCTCATCCATAATATCTTCCATTTGGTTAATTGCTTTCGTACGTGACTCATAGTAGCCAAACTTATTCGTCTCTTGACGGAATTGGCGATCGATGAATTGATCACGAATACGTTGAATCGAGCCTGTTTCTACCCCTGTACCAAGATGACCTGGATAGTTTGGTGAATTTAAACCCGGATATGGGAATCCTTGTGTTGCTTGCATATTTACTCGTTGGCGAGAATAACCGATTGTATTGGCATTTGAAATATTATGCCCTGTCGTATATAAAGCGGTTTGTTGTGTAAATACTCCGCGTTTACTTGTTTCTAACCCCATAAATGTAGAACGCATATAAATTTCCTCCTTTTATTTGTTTATGTCAAAAATATGTAAGCATAGGCTGTTTGCACAGTCAACCTATGCTTGTGAATCGAAATATGTTTTTTTCGCGACTGTATTTGTGCCACGTACCTCATTGCCAGAGTAATTCATTTGGTCTGGGCTTTGGTTTGGACGCATAGCATCTAATGTCAAATTGACAAATTGTAATGATTGGAATACAAGTTTTTGATTGAGGTCATTTTGTTTTCGTAAATCTTCCACTACTAATAGTAAGCGATTACGTATCGTACTCATCTTTTCTTTCTCTGCTTCACTTTCAGCAGCCTCGATGACATCGGCGACAGTATATTTGCCAGCGGGAGCAAGTCCTTTTGCTCCAAGGTAGTCCGTTACCAACTTCTGACGCTGTTGCTCGAGCTTTTCAATAGCTGCTACATGCGATTGCTCATCCTTGAGCATTTGGTCAAGTTCTTCCATATTACCAACTGTTACGATTTCCGTTTTTTTATAAGCGAGCTCCAGCAAGCTTTTATGCATTCTTTCTAACTTTTCAAGAACTGCGTATATTGCCTCCACAGACATTTTGTAAAAACATCCTTTCATGCTGGTGTAGTGAGCTTAATTCCTGCCCATTCCTCAAGTTAGAAACGGTAGTATTTCAGCATATCCTCAGCCACTTTACGGCCGTCAACTTTGTATTCACCAGATTCGATATCAGCTTTTAGTTGTTGCACTCGCTCTGAACGCTCAGTACTATAAGTCGATGCACCTTGCATGCTTTGTGCCGCTTTTGAAATTTCAATTTTATCGGCAAAAGATGCTTTGTTCTCCGCAGATTTAACATTGCGAACTTGATTTTTGTATGCATTAACGGCATTCACACCATATGTTGTAATTTTCATTATTAATTCCTCCCCTCATCCGAAAAAACTTCTCTACACATTATTTCGGACTATAAGAAATAATGTTAAGTTTTTAACAAGAAAAAAGTATGCCAACTACTGTTTCATTGGCATACCTACATTTATTAATTATTTTTTTCGATCCGAGTGATATGTCGCGCGATCTTTTGCTACCACACCTTCACGGAATTCCTTGGCCGCTTCAAACGTGCGCAGTTCTGACTTCAGTTCATCCTGACATTCCGAACACAGCTTCCCTTTTGTCGTTAAATGCCCGCAATTATCACATGGATAACCTAAGTTTGGGAACATCGCTGGCTGCAAGCGACCTTTTCGTACCCATTTATGAAGTAATGATTCATCCGCACCCGTCGCTTCAACAATTCGTTCAATTGTTGCTGCACGATTTTCCCGCTTACGTAAAAAACGGTAAACAATTTGATACAAATCTTCTTCTGATTGCGCACATTTATGACAAACATCTCTCATCCCTGTGTAATTAAAAAACTCATCACATCTTGGACAATTGCGAATCTCTGACATTTAAATAACCTCCCATGTATATAGTAAATTTCATATCAATAAAGGCGTTACTCGCCAATATAAACAACTACTCATTTGCATTAGTTCGTAATAATTATACATGATTTGCTAAAAATTTCATCCACTTATTAACGTAACTGTTCGTACAGTTTTTACCCCAGCCTCCTCTAACATTGCCTTTGCATGCTGTAATGTAGTGCCTGTCGTACAAATATCATCAAATAAAATATAGTGAGAATTCGTAATTTTTGTACCTTCAGACAATTTAAAAAGCGGTGCTGTTTGCAGTCTTTCTTCCCTCGTTTTCGTACTTTGTGATTCAATTGTTGTTTTCGCTAGACACTGCTTATACGGAATATTTGCAGCTTTTAACAACTCATCCATATGCGCAAAAGTTCGCTCTTTTTGCTTTTTCGGATGCATTGGTATTGGCACAATAATAGCTCTTTCATTTTTAAAAAGATTAAAAATTTGCTGTCGAAATACTTTTGCTAACGCGACATCTTGCAAAAACTTGTATTGATGAAGATACGTTTTCATCGCCTCATTATACGTGTATAACGCATGGTGTTCAGTCTGTGAATTGATTTCCTCGAAGCGATTTTCACATTTCAGGCAAATGCTTGGCGGGAATTGTTTCGTTAATAAAGTACACCAAGATGCTTGCATTTGCAGCTGCTGCGTACATAGCAAGCAATGTGTCACTTCTTTTTTCATACCGGAAATCCCTCCTTATTACTGTTCTCAATAATCCGCTTTGCTTCATCCATTTCAATTGTGATGCCGTGATGAAAAAACACTACATCTCCATCGGCATAATCCTTGTTACGCCCAACACGTCCCGCAATTTGAATTAATGCGCTTGCGCTAAATATTCGCGATTCCGCCCCAACGACAGCTACTTGGACATTTTTAATCGTAATACCTCTTTCTAAAATAGTTGTTGTTAATAAACCGGGTATTTCTTCGTTGCGCAGTTGCAGTACTTTCTCTTTTCGCTCAGGGTCCTCAGAATGTACAGTTTGAATTTGCGAATGAAGTTTTTGAAATAGGGGGCGTGCCTTTTCCATCAGTGCAATTGTAGGGAAAAAGATAAGGAATGGTTCATTTTGTGCTAGACGGATTTTTGTCCATTGTTGAAGCTTTGCTGGTATTACCTCTTTATTTATTTGACGATCATAACCCCAAAGCGCACTAAAGCGCGGCACTGGCAATGAATAGTTATGATACCTTTTCGGAATAAATGAATAGCCTTCATTTTGCTGCAATAATTTTTGAGAAGGCGTCGCTGTTACAAACAATATGGGCGCAGGTGTTTTTTTCGCCTTCAATACAGCGTTTTGTAATGTCGCGTCGTACGTATAAGGAAAAGCATCCGCTTCATCTACAATGACGACATCAAATGCTTGTTCAAAACGATATAGCTGGTGTGTTGTCGCCATCACCAATTGGGCATAGCCACGTTGTTTCGGAGCCCCTCCGTACAGTGCATGGATCGTTGTTGTAGGGAAAACTTCCTGAAATCGAGGGAAAAGCTCCAGCACCACATCCGTCCTTGGCGTCGCAATACACACACGATATCCCATCTCTAATGCAAAATGTACGACGGGAAATAAAATCTCCGTCTTCCCAGCTCCACAAACAGCATTGCACAAGTGATTTCTTCGCACTTTCAAGCTTGCAAGCATTTCATCTGTCGCTCTCCGTTGGGCCGGGGTAAATGTACCTTGCCATTCCAAGCGGTGATTTTTTCGAAGCCGTGGCTTTGGTCCACACCATGTTAATAACTGTGTACAACTACTAACCCGCCCCATGTTCAGGCAAAGCCTACAGTACACACATTTTTTCAGACACTTCGAGCAATCAAAATGAATAAATTGCTGCTGATTTTCATTATGACATCGATTGCATACTAACTTCGCGCTCGTTTGTATACCTTCTACCATGCGAAAATAGCGTCTGTTAATCGCACACTCTATATCTTGTGCTGCAAACGGTGTGTGCTCTTTCAACCAAATTCGTCCTTTGTGAAAATCTCGCATGTCAGGCGGCAGTATCCAGCCTCTATATGATTTGAACTTTGCATTTATTCGTTGCATCAGGTAAGTTAACTCCTTTCGAATTAAGGGAAGTAAATTCATATTCCAGTTTGAGGGGATGGTTGAGCGTGCTATCTGCGCTTTCAACTACTCTATCTGCGCTTCCACCAACACACTCGCCCATCCACAAACCGCATCAACATAAAAAGCAGCCTCTACGATGTGTGTAGAGACTGCTCTTTGAACTAGCTTATTATTTTTTCGCCCAACCAAGACCCATAGAACCTTCACCTAGGTGAGTTCCGATTACAGGACCAAAATAGCTTAACTTAAAGTTGACGTTTGGATAACGTTCTTGAAGCTGTGCCATCCATTCGACTGCTTCATCTTTGCAATTACCGTGAATAACAACCGCATCCATCGCGTCATGACGAGCAGCCGCTTCAGCTAGAAGCTCTTCTGCGCGTTTTAATGCTTTTTTTCGTGTTCGAATTTTTTCGAATGGGACGATTACTTTGTCGACAAAATGCAGTACAGGCTTCACTTGTAGTAAACCGCCGATCAGTGCAGCTGCCGAAGAAAGACGTCCACCACGTTGCAAGTGGGCTAAGTCATCTACAATGAAGTAAGCACAAACATGTTGCTTCATATCCGCTAATTCGGACATGATTTCTTTCGCAGAAGCACCGGCATTAGCCATTTCAGCTGCTTTTAATACATAGAACCCTTGCACCGCACATGAGATTTCACTGTCAAATGCGTACACATCTATACCTTCGACCATGTCGCCGGCTTGGACCGCTCCTTGATATGTACCACTAATACCACTTGATAAATGAATTGAAACTACTTCGTCATAATCCGTTGATAGCTCCTCAAAAAGAGCTGCAAATTCACCAATCGGAGGCTGCGTAGTTTTCGGAAATTCCTTTACTCCACGTACTTTATCGTAAAATTCAGATGCTGTTATGCT
>JAVWKG010000121.1:0-9009 GCA_036638655.1 Lysinibacillus sp.
GATGGTCATTATACAATTAGTGGAAATAAAGTATTTATAACAAATGCGAGTTATGCCAAGCATTTAGCTTTAACGGCAATTACCAGCATAGAAGATGGTAAAAAGGAAATAAGTGCAATCATCGTACCTACTACTGCAAAAGGGTTTACGATTTACGACCGCTACGAAAAGATGGGTTTACATGCATCAAACACGACTGAGCTTGTGCTTGAAAATGTCGTCGTTCCTGAAGAAAATCTATTAGGAACAAGAGGGAGCGGCTTAAAACAATTTCTGGTGACACTAGATGGTGGGCGTATTGGTATCGCCGCTATGGCAGTTGGGATAGCACAAGGTGCGTTTGATAAGGCTGTCGCGTATGCCAAGGAGCGCAAACAATTTGGCAAAACGCTAGCGCAATTCCAAGCAACGCAATTTAAGCTAGCCGATATGGCAGTGAAAATCGAACTTGCTCGTACAATGGTCTACAAAGCGGCATGGCTAAAAGATCAAGGGCGACCATTTAGTAAGGAAGCGGCAATGGCAAAATACTATGCTTCTGAAATGGCAATGGAAGTAGCAGATGAAGCGATTCAAATTCATGGTGGCTACGGTTACATGAAGGAATATGAAGTCGAGCGTTACATGCGCGATGCAAAATTATTGGAAATAGGAGAAGGGACATCAGAAGTGCAAAAATTGGTTATAGCAAGACATATTTTGTAGATGTGATATGGAAATGTCGAATTTGTTACAAACATAGGAAAACTTGCTCAATAGGGCTTTTCGTTTCTAGTTTAATACAGTACAATATTAGATGTTGACTGATTCTATATTTTAATAGAGTAAATTTAATTTCTGAAGGAGGGGAAACATATGAAAAACAATCCAATCGTTCCTTACATTCTTATTTTAGCATTTGGTATTGGTTTAATTTTCTTCATGTCTGTACTAGGCGCAGAAGATAAAAAAGAAATCGCTGATGCAGGTAAAGAAGGTACAGAACAAAGTGGTGGCGGTGCAACTACTGAAGGTGGCGATGACGCTGCATTAGTTCAATCATGTATCTCATGTCACGGTGGTGACTTAACAGGTGGTGGTGTTGGACCAGATTTAACAGGTCTTGACGCTGAACGTATCACTGACGTTTTAGTTAACGGTATTGAAGGTACAATGATGACAAAAGGTATGAAAACTGAAGACGAAGCAAAAGCAATCGCTGAGTACATTTCTACTTTAAAATAATTTTTTTTCGAATCCTTAGTTGTTTAACGACTAAGGATTTGTTTTTTTTTCGAAATTCATACATACTTAGTTCTGACTATAATACAGTAAGGCGGTACTTATTTATGAACGCACAAAAACTTTCAAAACGACTTGAAACAGTGGCAGGGTATGTTCCTACAGGTGCGGTTGTTGCCGATATCGGTAGTGATCACGCTTATTTGCCATGTTATTTAATCCATAAAGGTGTAGCAACACGTGCAGTTGCGGGTGAAGTGGTAAAAGGTCCATATGAATCGGCAGTTAGTCAAGTGAAAAAAGAAGACCTGACACATAAAATTACAGTACGTTTAGCAAGTGGTCTAGCAGCAATCGAGCCAGCTGACGGGATTGATACCGTAACAATTGCAGGCATGGGCGGTCCACTCATTGTATCGATTTTAGAGGCAAATCCTGAGTGCTTACACGGGGTAACAAGGCTTATATTGCAACCAAATATTCATGCGAAGGTTATTCGTGGATGGGCACTTGCAAATAACTGGGCAATTTTAGATGAAACAATTTTAGAAGAAGATGATAAAATCTATGAAATTATCGTATTACAGCGTGGTTCGATGGATCTGACAGAAGGTGAAATGCTATTTGGTCCAAAATTAATGCTGCGTAAATCGCCTGTTTTTCAGAAGAAATGGACACGTGAACAGCAAAACTGGCAGCGTGTAATCGCATCGATAGAGGCCGCAGAGCAAACAGTGGAAATTGTCGAAAAACGTCAGGAATTAACGCAACTTCTAGATTTAGTGGAAGGGGTGCTCTAACATGAAGGCTGTAAATGGACATGAAATTATTCAATTGTTTGAATCATGGTCGCCAAAAAAGCTTGCTTGTATGGATAATGACCCGATTGGCTTAGCAATTGGCACGCTCAATAAACCGATTACGAAGGTGCTTGTGACGCTTGATGTGAATGCGGCAGTAGTAGATGAAGCCATTGCTAAAGGGTGTGAACTCATTATTGCGCACCATCCGCCAATTTTTCGTAAGTTAGCCCATATTCGGACAGATAATCCTGCAGGCCAATTATATGAAAAGCTAATAAAAAATGATATTGCCGTTTATGCGGCACATACAAACTTAGATGTAGCTGAAGGCGGCGTGAATGATTTACTTGCGGATGCCCTACAATTAAAAAATCGTACATTTTTAGAGGAGACATATGCTGAAGATGTGTTGAAGTTAGCTGTTTTTGTGCCTATGGATGAAGCGAATTCATTGCGGGAGGCACTTGCGAAAGCGGGAGCAGGGCAAATAGGGGCTTATGAGGCGTGTAGTTATACAATGAGTGGAGAAGGACGCTTCCGTGCGCTAGAGGGCGCTAAACCTTACGTAGGAGCTGTAGGTGAGCTACATATAGAGCAAGAAGTGAAAATAGAGGTTATTTTGCCTTCATCTATTAAAAATAGAGTGCTTAAAGCAATGTTAACGGCGCATCCATATGAGGAGCCTGCTTATGATGTCATTCGCTTAGATCAGCAAACGAATGTGATGGGCATTGGACGCGTCGGTACTTTACCAAACGAGATGACTTTACAAGAATTTGCGGCATTTGCGAAACAACAATTAGATGTACCTTGTGTGCGAGTTGTAGGTGATTTAGATTCTACTGTGAAAAAGGTTGCGCTTGTTGGTGGTGATGGCAATAAGTACATTTATGCAGCCAAACGAGCGGGTGCTGATGTATTTTTAACAGGTGATATGTATTTCCACACAGCACAAGATGCACAGGCAATGGGCTTGCAAATAGTCGATCCGGGCCATCATGTGGAAAAAGTAATGATTGCTGGTGTTGCGAAAAAAATGACGACATTATGTAATGAAAAACAATACACAGTAGACTTCTTGCAATCTGAAATACATACAGAGCCGTTTGTCTTTGTGTAAGGAAGGAGAATTACTTTGGCAAAAGGCAGTAGTGCAGGTAAAGTGTGGATGATTATCGGGCTATTAATCGTAGTATTTGGCGTAGGTTTAACGATCATTACCAATAATCTGAATGATAAACGCGTTGACGAAATGACGAAGCAATGTGAAGATGACGGCGGTAAAGCCATCATTTCAGAAAAGAAAAGTTTCCTATCAACGAGCTATCAATTTAAATGTCAGCAATAAATTGAACGAAAAGAGGTGTCTTAAAATAAACTAAGACACCTCTTTTGTATCTTCGAGCAGCCGAGTCGTAATTGCTATGGCATAGTATTTACTAAAAAGGAGCGAGTAATATGTATATGAAATTGACACAAGAACAGCAACAACTCATGATTGTAGCTATTCAAAAGTTCTTTTACAACGAAAGAGATGAAGACATTACTGAATTTGAGGCAGAGAGAGTATTCGAATTTGTAAAGGAATCGTTAGCCCCTCATATTTATAATGCAGCTATTTCAGATGCTAAATATATTGTAAACCAACAATTTTCGAATTTAGAAGATGAGATGGACACGTTAGAACGCCCTATAAAGAGATAGGAGTGGATTTTAACATCTCTCATGTGAACCTTATTTCATAGCATCAATTATTAGCATTGTGAGTGAACTGCAGTCGCCACATGCTAATTTTTTTAACTGATATCTCGAATTCGAACTATTAGGATGAATAGAGAATAATTTAATAAAAAGATGGTCAAGATATGGTTATGCATAAAAAGCATATTCCTAAACACATATTATGTTTAACTGAGGAAGAGGTAAATAAATGAGCTTTTTAAAAAACCTATTCGGTTCAAATACGAATAAAGAACAAGTAGGGGGAAATGAAATGTTGAAAATTGGTATTATTTTAGGGAGTACACGTGAAGGACGCGTAAGTCCACAAGTAGGTCAATGGGTGAAGGAAGTAGCGGAAAAACGCCGTGATGCTGAATATGAGATTATCGACATTGCAGAGTTTAAATTGCCACTTTTAGGTGAGCCAGGCGGGGATGTTTCTGGTGCAGCTGAATGGTCAAAAAGAGTAGCAGCATGCGATGGTTTCGTATTCATCGTGCAAGAATACAATCACTCAATCACAGGTGCTCTTAAAAACGCATTAGATTATTTGCGTGATGAATGGAACAACAAAGCTGCTGGCATTGTATCATATGGTTCAGTAGGTGGTGCGCGTGCGGCAGAGCATTTACGTGGTATTCTTGGTGAATTATTAGTAGCAGATGTCCGTGTACATCCAGCATTATCATTATTTACTGATTTTGAGAACGGCACAGATTTCAAACCAAAAGAAGTGCAAGCCGATTCAGTCAACCAAATGTTAGATCAAGTAATTCCCTGGTCAACTGCATTAAAAACAATTCGTAAATAAAATAAAAGGCAATACGTGCATGTGAAATGTACCCTATAAGATAGACACTTTGAAAAAGTCTATCCTATAGGGTATTTTTGTAGATAAAATTGTTTGAATTAATATGGATAAATTATGGAAATCAAATCTAGTAATATGGTATATTTAACAATAAGGATTTAAAAAGGGACCAATTATTTACAGGATGGACGTGATGAATGTGGTACAGAAAGAAGAAAAAAATGAATTATGGGAATGGATTAAGGTCATAGGTATTGCAGCAATATTTGCAATGGGTATGCGTTATTTCATATTTACACCTGTGGCAGTAGATGGTGCTTCTATGATGCCGACTTTCGAAAGTGGTGATAAGGTAATTGTCAATAAAATTGGTCCAAGATTAACAGCTTATGAGCGCTTCGACGTTGTTGTTTTTGGGGAAGCTAAAAATAAACATTATATTAAACGAATTATTGGTTTACCTGGGGATCATATTGCTTACAAAGATGATGTGTTATATATTAACGGAGAAACTTTTGAAGAGCCTTATTTAGCATCGTATAAGGAAGCTCTAACGGACAAGGGCGATTTCACATATGATTTCACATTGGAAGAACAATTAGGTGAAACGACGGTACCACAAGGACAATTTTTTGTTTTAGGCGATAATCGTAGAAAAAGTATAGATAGCCGAGATCAAAGTATCGGTTTTGTTGCCCAAGAAATCGTACTAGGGACAGCTGGTTTTGTGATTTGGCCCTTCGATCATATAGGCGGCATTCAGGAGAACAACAACTAATGATTTCACATGCAAATAAGGCACTTCTTGTTCAATATTGAGCAGGGAGTGTCTTTTTATGCGAAATAGTAAGTTTGAATGTAACCATAAATCTAAAATGGCAATGTAATCTTCGAGAAGTATTAAAATTTTACTTTCTAGAAACATCGTGCTAAACTAAAGTGGATAATGATTATCCTTATTAATGTTTGTTGGTGTGAAATATATATAAATTGAGTAAAAGAGGTGATTATAATGCAAATGAAAACGGGCGTTGAGCAATCTGTTTATGCCATTCTTATTCTTAACATGTTACCGGATAAGGCAGTATTACCAGGAGAAGCGATCAGTCAACAATTGGGTGCTTCGCCAACCTATTTTCAAAAATTATTGCGAAAGTTAGTCAGTGCGGACTTGATTACTTCTGTGCCTGGGGTAAAAGGTGGATTTAAATTAAGAAAAAAACCTGAAGATATTCGCGTATACGACATATACCTTGCTATAGAAGGACAGCAATCACTGTATTCTTCAAGTGGCGTTTTACATGGCATATTGGAATTAGAAGATGATAGTTGTTGTTTGTTAACGAACTTAATGGAGGAAGCTGAGTCTACTTGGCAATCTGTACTAAAACGTGAAACGATTGCTTCATTATATGAAGATATAAATAAAAACTATCAACCGAAAGTGCAAATACTCCAAGCGGTAGTAAAAGAAAAAATGGTTTTGTAACAAAAACGGGTCATAGTCAGGTGGAGTAAATATGAGTAAATTTCAAACACATAATGGTTTTGCACGAACATTTAAAGAGAATAAATTGACGCTAGGTTTGTCGTTTCCACTAGAGATGCCTACCGACAATTTTCAAACAATGGATTTAGCACAACAAATGATGCTAGCAAAGCAAGCGGAAGATTTCGGATTTGCATCTTTGTTTGTTAGGGATTCACCACTTTATGATCCTAACTTTGGAGATAATGGCGTTATGTATGACCCTTTTTTATTGCTAACGTATGTAGCTGCACATACAAGTAAAATTGCGCTTGGTACGGCAAGTGTTGTCACGACATTGCGCCACCCACTTCACTTAGCGAAATCAGCAGCTACTTTAGATGAACTGTCAAAACAACGTTTCTTATTTGGCGTCGCAACCGGAGACCGTCCAATCGAATTTCCAGCATTTAAAGTAGAACGGGATGACCGTGCACAATTGTTTAGAGAATCCGTAGTAGTCATGAGAAAAGTGTGGAAAGAATCATTTCCAAAAATCCAAACAGCGCGAGTGGGATTAACTGAGGGAGATGTGATTCCTAAGCCATTTCTAGCCGACATCCCCATTTTGGGTACAGGATATTCTGGGCAAACAGTCGAATGGTTAGCAGAAAACACAGACGGCTGGATGTTTTATGCGCAAGAGGCGAATCGCCAGCGTGAGATAATCGAGCGCTGGAGGAAAGTAACGGGAACGTTTAAGCCGTTTTCGCAGCCGTTGGTTATCAATTTATCAGAAAACCCAATGACTGCACCTAGCCCCATTCCTATAAAAGTCGGTTTCACATCAGGGCATAAGTTTTTAATCGATTACCTTTATGCGTTACAAGATAATGGAGTTAATCATGTTATTCTTGTTTTGAAAAATGGCAATCGCCCAATGGCTGAAGTAATTCAAGAAATAGGTGAGTATGTAGTACCTCATTTTCCTGCACTCACAACATAAATGAAGAGAATAGAGATGAAATCAAATGATAAATAATTTAGGACGCATTAATGAATTAGCGAAAAAACAGCGTGAAGAAGGTTTGACAAATGCTGAACGGGTGGAACAACAAGTATTACGAGAAGATTACTTACGCGAAATTCGCGGACAAGTTCTCGATACTTTTTCTGGGATGACTATACTCGATCCACTAGGCAATGATGTTACACCAGATAAATTACGTAAAGAAAAGGACAACAATTTACGAGAAATATAAGCTTACCTGAAGGGATGTTTTCTAAATGAGATTAAGTATTTTAGACCAAGCGCCTGTTACGAAAGGAAATACAGCAGCAGGTGCTTTAAAAAAAGCGGAAGAGCTAGCCATTTTAGGTGATGAACTAGGCTATCATCGCATGTGGATGGCAGAACATCATGCAACAACTGTTTTTGCAAGTTCAGCTCCAGAAGTGACAACTGCCTACTTAACTGCTAAAACGAACAATATTCGTATCGGAACTGGGGGAGTGATGATGATGCATTATTCCCCGTTGAAACTAGCTGAAGTATTTAAAACACTAAGTGCATTTTCACCAGGACGCATTGATTTTGGTGTTGGCAGAGCTCCAGGAGGGGATAATTACGCCACTTATGCTTTATCTGAAGGGCGACAGCCGATGGTAAATAATATGTATGAAAAGTTTGATACAGCTCTGCAATTAATCAACGACGAAGTGCCCGATGATAACTTGTATAACAAAACAATTGCAACACCATCTCAAATCCACTTGCCAGAAGCTTGGCTGTTAGGTTCTAGCGGCAACAGTGCTGTTCAGGCAGGGCGCAGAGGTGTTGGTTATTCTTTTGCACAATTTTTTAACGGCCAGATGACGAAAGAAATTTTAGATGCATACAAAAAGAATTTCCGACCTTCAGCTTTTATGGAAAAACCAGAAATCAATGTTTCCTATATGGTGACAACAGCCGAAACAAAAGAAGAGGCTGAGTTTGAGGCCATGCCACAAGATATTTGGCGCTTATTGTTTATGAAAGGCAAAGTTGGCCAAGTTATAACGCCTGAAGAAGCCCGTGATTATCCATTGACAGAGATGGATCGTATGATGATTAAAGAAAGTCGTAAACTACATTTAGTTGGTGATGCAAAAGAAATCGCGACATTGCTACAAGAAGAACAAGCTCATTATGGCTTTGATGAAGCGATGATTTGCAGTATCCCACATTCACAAGAGAAACGTCTGAATGTTTATAAATTATTAGCACAGGAACTGTTTTAAACAAACAAAGAAAGGAAGAAGAAAATGAAAGACTATTTAGTAAAAGCATTAGCTTATAATGACCAAGTACGTGCATATGCAGTGAATACAACCGTAGCAGTAGGGGAGGCGCAGCGCCGTCATAATACTTGGCCAACAGCTTCAGCTGCTTTAGGACGTTCAATGACGGCTAGTGTGATGCTAGGAGCAATGCTTAAAGGTGAAGAAAAAATAACGGTAAAAATCAATGGTGGAGGTCCCATTGGCACAATTCTAGTGGATACAAACGCTAAAGGAGAAGTTAGAGGCTACGTATCTAATCCCCACACGCATTTCGATCTAAATGAACAAGGGAAACTAGATGTGCAAAGAGCAGTAGGAACAAATGGTTTGATGACAATATCAAAAGATATCGGATTACAGCATCCATTTGTAGGACAAATCCCGATTACGTCAGGTGAGATTGGTGAAGATTTCACATCATACCTTTTTAATTCTGAACAAACGGCTTCAGCTGTAGGGGTGGGCGTACTAGTGAACCCTGATAATACCATTCAAACGGCTGGTGGTTTTATCATTCAACTTCTACCAGGTGCAGAAGATGAAATCATTAACGCAATAGAAGAGCGACTGAAAGTAATCGCGCCTATTTCCTCAATGATCGCGGATGGCTTGACGCCAGAACAAATACTTGAGCAAGTACTTGGCGAAGGAAATGTCAAAAT
>JAVWKG010000122.1:0-8974 GCA_036638655.1 Lysinibacillus sp.
ATGCCAGGTGAAAACTACAACGGATTTTTAAGATTATGGGACAGCTTACGTGGTGAAGGATTCTCTTCTTATGCAGTAGGTCAACCAAACTGGTTATCAGTACTTTCGTTAGATCAAGCTATTCGAGTTTTAGAAGGCCAAAAAGTAGAGAAGAATGTCGAAGTGCCACTGCCAGTTATTGATGATAATAACTTGAAAGACTTCGTACCGAATGATCATCCAGATGATTACTTCCCTATTAAAGACCTTACAGAAGAGGACATTGTAAAAATTCTTGGTCCTGCTCAGTAACGATTAATCTATCAATTTAAAATGGCCATCATATGCTATTGTTCGATTTTGGAAACGCTAACATATGATGGCTGTTATTAAGTCGGAAAGGGAGGATCTTCATGCAAGCAACTTTGGAGAACAAAGCACCCTTTATTTCATTAAGTGAAATTACTAAATCATTTGCTGGCCATACGGTTTTGCATCCAATAGATTTGCAATTACACCCAGGTGAGTTTCATGCCCTTATTGGAGAAAATGGTGCTGGAAAAAGTACATTAATTAATATGATTACTGGTGTTCATAAGCCGGATAGAGGATTGATTGAAATTGATGGTAGTGAAGTAGCAAGTCTCACGCCTACAACAGCAAATCAATTCGGAATATATGCGGTGCATCAGGAGTTAAGTCTTTGCGCAAATTTAACAATTGTACAAAATATTTTTTTAGGCAATGAATTGATTTCTATCACTGGTCAACTACAAAAGAAAAAGATGAGAGAGATTGCAACACAACTACTAAAAGAAGTAGGGATTGGTGATCTTCATCCAGATACACCAGTAATTCAATTATCACTAGCTGAACAGCAGCTTATAGAATTTAGTAAAGCAGTTTACCAAAATCCGAAATTATTAGTGCTGGATGAAGCAACGTCGGCACTAGATCCAAATCAAGTTTTAACAATGTTTAATAGGCTACGTGAACTCCAAAAAGAAGGTTTAATAGTTGTGTTCATTTCTCATAGATTACAAGAACTGTTTGATCTATGCGATACGATGACAGTTTTAAAGGACGGACAACAAATCGTAACTCGTCCGATTGAACAGATTGACCAAGACGAACTGATCAGTCTAATGACAGGGCGCACATTTAGCGACTTATATCCGGTTAAACCAGATATCGAAGAAGTTATGAGCAAAAAAGAGGTTTTAGTCGTTGAAGGTTTAACATTACCGAATATCCAAAATTTGAATTTTACCCTTCATGAAGGTGAAATATTAGGCATTGGCGGTTTACAAGGACAAGGACAGCAAGAAATTTTGCGGTCATTGTTCGGTACTACGCGCATTATTAGTGGGTCGATTGGTTTGAATGGACAAAAGCTTAAACTGAAACATCCGAAACATGCGATGAAGGCTGGAATTGCCTATATTCCAGCAGATAGGAAATCTGAAGGACTACTACTCACTCATTCTATTCGATTTAATATTAGTATGGGCGTTTTAAATAAGATTTCTGATTTCGTGGGAACAGTTCGTTCAAAGCATGAGAAGGAAACAACAAATTTTGCCATGAAACGGATGCAAATTAAAGCTCAAAGTATGGAACAACCTGCAAATGCTCTAAGTGGGGGAAATCAACAAAAAGTAATTTTGGCAAAATGGCTGGAGAGAAATCCAAGTATCATCTTATTAGACGAACCAACTCGAGGGATTGATGTAGGAACAAAGAAAGAAATTTACGAATTGCTTCGTACACTTACACAAAGTGGCGTCTCTATTATTATGACATCTTCTGATACATTAGAAATTATTGGCCTATGTGACCGTGTTTTAGTGATGTATGAACATCAATTAAATGGTGCTTTAAAAGGTTCAGAACTTACTGAAGAAAAGTTAGTGGAACTGACAGTATTAAAAAAATAAGAGGTGAAGTCAATGTTAGCATTGCGACGTATTCCGCAAAATCATCGAGAGTTAATGTCTCTTTATATCGCATTTGCAGTATTAATGCTTATCAATTACTATCTCGATCCATCAATGCTCACAATCAATCGCATGTCTACCTTACTCATACAATTTATGCCGCTCATTCTTGTAGCGATTGCCCAAACGCTTATTATGCTAACGGGTGGGATTGATTTATCAGTCGGTGCAGTTCTTTCATTAATGACGACTATTACTGCAGTGACAATGGTCGATTCAGGTATGGGCATTGTGACGTCGATTATTGTTACATGTGTATGTGGTATGTTAATAGGTCTTACTACGGGTGTAATTGTCACTTATGGGCGACTGCCTGCGATTATCGTTACTTTGGCATCTTCATATATTTGGCATGGTGTGGCTTTGTTTGTATTGCCAATACCTGGAGGGCATGTTGCGCCTTCATTTACAGAATGGCTTACTACGCCAGCAATTATTCCAGCAGGTTTCATCATGATAGTCGTTCCTGTATTAATTTGGAAGTTCGTGAAAAACTCAAAGTTTGGTGTTAGTTTATACGCAGTTGGCGACAACCCACATGCGGCTTATGTAAGTGGGATTAAAACGAATAAAATACGCGTAATGGCTTATGCGCTTGCAGGTTTATTTATAGCTCTTGCAGGGATTGGACTAGCTGGACAAACGGGAACAGGAGATCCGAATATCGGTGCACCTTATACGTTGAATTCTATCGCTGCTGCCGTTCTTGGCGGGATAAGTTTCTTTGGTGGAAAGGGTCAAATTAAAGGAACGATTATTGGTGCAATCATTATTGTTTCACTGATGAATATTTTGTTCTTTTCAGGGGTCTCACCATTCTACCAATATATTGTTCAAGGTCTCATTCTTATAGTAGCTATCGGTTTGCGCGTATTAGGTCGTCGTAGTAAAGGCGGTGTTGTAGCATGAGTAAAGTAACAGGTGTACTAGGTCGATTGAATGGGAATTCTTCGGTGTTTAAGAAACTGAATATTTCATCAACTGGAATGGCGTTCATTGTTTTATTAGCAACTTGGTTATTATCCGCGTTATTAATCGGTGGATTTGAAACGAAGGAACATAATATTCAGGTGTTACAAACTGCAGCGTTTCTAGGTATAGTAGCTGCTGGGCAAACAATTGTCGTTATGATGGCTGGCATTGATTTATCGGTTTCAAGCATTATTACTTTGTCGGCGGTAGTGACGTCTTCTTTTGTGTCAAAACTAGGAGTAGATCCTGTTTTTGCGATTGTATTAGGCTTGTTAATCAGTACGGGAATTGGTTTCATCAATGCGATGGGTGTAACATTGTTAAAACTCCCACCGATGATTATGACCATTGCCATGGTAAGTATTATTGAAGGAAGCATGCTTATATTTACGAATGGGACACCGCCTTCAGGTACATCCCCAGTTATTAGCAACTTGGCGAATTCGACTTGGTTTTTCGGCTTACCAAATGTTGTATTCATATGGTTACTTGTTTCAATCTTTGTCTTCTGGTTCCTCAATAAAAGTGTTTGGGGACGTCAAATATACAGTTTAGGTACTAATGAAAAAACGAGTGTGTTGTCAGGGATTAGTGTTGCTAAGATGAATATTATTGGCTATTGTCTCTCAGGTTTTTTTGCCGGATTGGCAGGGATATTACTATTTGGATATATGGGCAGTTCTTACTTAACAATGGGCGCACCTTATCAATTATACTCTATAGCCGCTGTCGTACTCGGTGGAACCTCCATTTTGGGCGGTCGAGGAAATTACTTAGGAACGATTGCAGGCGCTTTATTAATCATAATTTTGAAGGATGTATTAACGGTAGTTAATATCTCGATGGCTGGTCGGGAAGTATTTCTTGGTTTATTGATTCTCATTATTTTATTCGCATATGGAAGAGAGCGGAAGCAAAGATAATTATAGAAAGGGGAATGGATTATGAGTCACCGTTTTCAAAAAGGAATGTTTATTTATCCTTGGGATATAGCTACAACAGGGATTAAACAAGTTATTGAGGATTTCAAAGAAGTAGGATGTAATACGCTCGTTGTTAACAGTAGCTACCATCAAGGGCGTTTTTTACATCCGCAAAAGCAGGATTTTCATTACGTAAATCAGTCTGCGATTTCGTTTAAACCTAACTTAACTCGATATAAACGTTTAAAACCATTCGTTCATCAAGATATGGTAGACCAAAATATTTTGGCACAGGCAAGGGAGCATTGTGAACAGTCTGGAATGGATTTCGTTACATGGTGGGTTGGTCTTCATAATTCCAGCTTAGGTAGGCAGAATCCTGATTTATGTATTCAAAACATTTGGGGGAATCGTTATACATACGCTCTTTGCCCCTCACAGCCTGAAGTGCGCCATTATGTGGCAGCATTGTTTGAGGATACGCTTGACACTGTTAAGCCACATCGCATTATTACGGAATCGATTGCTTTTCTACCAATGAAGCACGGTGAACACCATGAACTAATACTACTGGATCTTGGTAAATCATCTGAGTGGTTACTATCACTTTGTTTCTGTGACGCTTGTAGTCAAAATGCAGAAAACGAAGGGATTGATACGGTAAAAGTGCAACAACTAGTTCAGCAGCTTGTCCAAGAGCGTTTAGATTGTGATTTAGGAAGTCTTGAAGAAGATGCATATGAACTCAGTCATTTAATGCTTGAGTATCCTGAATTATACAATTATCAGCAGGCAAGAATGAATAGTGTAACGCAGCTTGTCAATGATTTGAGTACTATCGCTAGGAAATATGGAGTTGGTTTTGATTATATTCCTTCCTCTACACCATTTCCAGCAAACCAGTCGTTTTTCGAAGGTGTATCATTGCAACAAACAGCGAAAGTTGTCGATCGTTTTATGGCATTAGGCTATTCAACTCCCGAATCGACGCAACATACATTACGTACGGTTTCAAGTTTTACACCAGGTCGTGCTAATAGCCTTGCGCTGAGCTTACATGCGCAAATTAACGCTTCAAAAGATTCATTACTAAGTCATATTCAAGCAACCTCTTCCTGGGATGTAGACGCAATCTATTATTATAATTACGGTTTACTAAACAAACGACGATGGTCTTGGATCAAGGAAGCAAATGAGTTTGCAGATCAAATTAGACAAAGTCATGAGGAAAAGAAAGTCGCAAAATGCGAATAAATAATAGGATTCATCTCATCGGAAGTGGAGATTACGGCTTTAATCTGACTAACAAGTATGATTGTAATATATACCTTATTGATGGAGGAAACTCCTTGGCACTAATCGATGCTGGAGCTGGAATTGAAACAGAACGAATCATTAATGAAATCAAGGATGCAGGATTCGATCCATTGCAAGTAGATTTTATTTTCCTAACACATGCACATGCAGATCATGCCGGAGGAGCATATGAATTATCAAAACAATGTGATGCTGTTCTTTACGGTTTAGCAGATACAGCTAGATTTGTTTCAACTGGAGATACAGAAGCGATCTCCTTGTCAGCGGCAATCAAAGCAGGAATTTATCCATCCAACTATCATTTTCCATCATGTCCTGTTACACCTATTAACGATGGAGAAAAGTTCCAAGTGGGTGACCTCAAGATTCATGCAATTGAAACGCTAGGTCACAGTGATGGTCACGCATCCTATTATATGGAGTATGCAGGAAAAAGATGTTTGTTTGGTGGAGATTTGATATTTGGAGGAGGAAAAATATCATTACAGGCTACCTGGGATTGTCGTCTTACAGAATATGAGCAAAGCATTAGAAAAGTTTCGGAACTGAAAATCGACAGTCTTTTCCCAGGTCATTTCATTTTTATATGTAATGACGCACACCATCATATTGAAACGGCAGTTTCCCAACTGAATCAACTTGCAATTCCTAAGAATATATAATTCAGATTGGAGCGAATGCACGATGGATATAAAGGTGGGTTTACAAAGGGCAGAAGAGTTGTTGACACAATTAGTACGTATTCCAAGTGTCAATCCACATTTTCCAGGGGGAGTACCTGAGCAACAAATGGCGGATTTTATGGTCTCTTTTTTCACTCATATTGGGTTACAAGTGGAAGAGAGAGTCGTTTTTACAAAAAGAACAAAATATTATCGGGATATTGCAAGGTCAAGATGCTGACGCTCCTGGATTATTGCTAGAAGCTCATATGGATACTGTGCAAACGAAGCATATGACAATCAATCCGTTTGCAGGAAATATTCGAAATGGGAAGTTATATGGAAGAGGAGCTTGTGATACAAAGGGATCTTTAGCGGCGATGATGTTGGCAATGGAATGGTTTGCAGTCCGTAATATTACGCCGCCCATTCCAATTTATATGGCGGCGACGATAGATGAGGAAGTAAATTATCTAGGAATTTTAGATATTGTGAAAAGTGATTATACCTTTGCTGCTGCAATCGTGGGTGAGCCTACCGATTTGGAAATTGTTGTCGCTCATAAAGGGTGTATGCGATGCGAGATTGAAGTAACAGGAGTTGCGGCTCATTCTTCAAATCCAGAAGAGGGAGTTAATGCGATAAATAAAATTATCCCCGTCTTACTCCAAATCGGTGGTCCAGTGTTTGAGCAACTAAAAAAGAAAGCACACCCACTTGTGGGCAGTCCTACGATTTGTGTAACTGAAATAGTAGGTGGTGTTGCTCATAATACGATTCCAGATAGCTGCCGCATCATAATTGACAGACGGACAATTCCAGGAGAGGACGGCCATCAAGTATGGCAAGATATCGTCGATCATATGAGGCTTTTAGAGGAAGGTGAACCTTCTCTCACTATAAAAGTCCATCCTCCTTTTCTGGAAGATTACGCTATGGAAACGCCTTCGGACAGTCAAATTGTACGATTACTATCAGAGCAGGTGACAAATCGTCTGAATCACGCCAATGTAGTAGGTGTATCTTACGGAACCAATGCAAGTAAATTAGCGAAAGCAGGAATCGACTCAGTCGTATTCGGCCCAGGATCCATTGCTCAAGCTCATACAAAAGATGAATGGATTGAGTTGGAAGACGTAGTAAAAGCAGCAGAGATTTTAATAAATACTATCCTGAATTATGAGTAACTTTTTATAGAAACGTTAATTTTACTATGGAGGGATTTAGCGCGGCGGCGTGAGACTCCTGCGGGATTAGCGAGACAGACGAGACCCCGCACGAAGCGAAGCGTAGGAGGAGGCTCGACGCTCGCCCCGCGGAAAGCGAACGCCAGAGCGCTAAATCCAAGACGTCAACTTATTTTATATGAAGTAAAATTTTCAGCGACTTTGGAGTAAAGGGTGTGTTAAATATAGATGTAGTGACAATTGGTGAAGCGATGGTATTGTTTGAGCCACACGAAAATGGGTTGATTCAATATACGGAAAGCTTCAAAAAGCGTATAGGTGGCGCTGAATCTAATGTTGCGATTGGTCTAAGTAGACTAGGGCATTCAGTAACATGGATCAGTCGATTAGGAGAAGACCCGCTCGGTCAATATATTCATAACTTTATTCAGGGAGAAGGCGTAAATGTAAAAGTAGTGTTTGATGCTAATAACGCCACAGGGCTTCTCTTTAAAGAAAGTGGTGGATTTACGCAAACAAATATTTATTACTTCCGTAAAAATTCGGCGGCCAGCCTTTTAAGTCCAGAAGATATATGTGAGTCAGACATTGTCAATGCTCGTTTTCTCCATATAACAGGTATTACTCCTGCATTGAGTGGAAGTTGTCTTAATGCAATTATACATGCAATCACATTAGCTAAAAAAAATAATGTTAAAGTGATTTTTGATCCTAATATCCGGACAAAGCTTTGGAATGCATCGACTTTTATACCGGTAATAAAGGGAATTTTAAAGATGGTAGACATTTTTTTACCAGGTGAAGACGAGCTATTGATGTTATTTCCAGATAAAGAAATGGATTCAATTATAGCTGAAATTCTTACATTTGGAGTAGAAACGATTGTAGTGAAAAAGGGAGCGGCTGGAGCAACGTATTACACGGTTAATCGCCAAGAGGATGTAAGTGGCTATCCAAATGACAATGTAGTGGATCCAGTAGGAGCAGGGGATGGTTTTGCTGCGGGGTTACTATCAGGGTTATTAGATGGACTGACAATCTCAGAATCGATCGACAGAGGGAATCGAGTTGGCTCTATGGTCACGATGGTGCGAGGAGATTGTGAAGGGCTTCCAACGAGAAAACAATTAAATAATTTTCAAAAAAATACGAGTGACGTATTTAGATAGGAGGCTCGGTAATGCTACTAGAGAAAATTAAAAAAGATAAAATTGTTGCAATATTTAGGCATGTGACGATTGAGGCATTACTAAAACAAGCGGATTTACTATTGGAAAATGATATTAATATTTTGGAAATCACGCTAAATAGTGAAGGTGCATTAGAGGTCATTTACGAATTGAAAAGAAGATTTTCAAAAGATATTTGTATTGGTGCAGGAACAGTAATGAGCGAAGAAGATGTGGTCAGTGCGAAAGATGCAGGAGCGGCATTCATCATATCTCCGCATATGGATGTGGACGTTATTAAAAAGACGAAAGAACTTGAGTTACTTAGTATTTCTGGGGCTATCACACCAACAGAAATTTTCACAGCGCATAAGAATGGTGCTGACATGATAAAAATTTTCCCGGCGTCTTCACTAGGCGTTAACTATGTGAAAAGTTTAAAAGGTCCCTTTCCATCCATTCCTTTCATGGCAACTGGAGGGATAGATGAACATAATGCGAAAGATTATATTAACAGTGGATATGATGCAATAGGAATGGGTTCTTCGTTAACTTCAGCGAAAATAGAAAGCGTTGAAGAGTTTAAAAGAAAAATAAAGTTGCTAAAAAGTTTATAAATGTTTTAAGCGTATTGATTAGGGAAGTATTGGGCGTTATTTAACATAAAACTGGTTGTTTTCTATTCTATACTTTAGTATGTCACGGCGTTTTACTAGTTGATTGTAGCGGAGGGTTGCTCGACTCCTGCGGGATTAGCGAGACAGGTGA
>JAVWKG010000123.1:0-8868 GCA_036638655.1 Lysinibacillus sp.
GAAATCATCCTTTTTTTATTTAAATTAATTGGCTGACTGAATTGTACAACTAGCCTTTATAATTTGTATACAGTTGCCCAAACTACGAGAATCGATTGAATCGACATTCTCTTCAGTCCCTTCCAAAGTAAATTTCCATATAAAAAGGGGCTCACCATTTTTGGTGAATCCCCTACTTCGTATGCTTTCTCATGAGAATTGAAAAGTTACTTTCCCCTCTTTAAACGTGAGGGCTTTTCCACCCTTACTTGTAAAGCCTTTTATAAAACCTGTTCGCCCTTTTTCAATGAGAAACTTTATATTTTTATCTGTTAGCTGCCTACCAGCAACCGTTATATTAATAGAGAATTGACATACACTTTTGTAAGCTATGCATCTAATGAACGTTTTACAATCAACCAATTCGCCTGTGTGGCATCCTGGACAGCGGCCTAGTGATTGTGCAGTCTTTTCTTCAGCTATTGTAGCTATTAGGGTTTCTTTATTTACATGTTTTGGTGCCTTTGTTATAGGATCTGTAATAAATGATTGGATATTTGCTATAAACTTCTCTGTAGTAGCTTGGCCATTTCCTATCTTCCGAAGATAGCCTTTCCATTTAGCAGTTAAGGATGGGCTAGCTAATAAAGTTCCTTC
Source organism: Lysinibacillus sp. (assembly GCA_036638655.1). GTDB lineage: Bacteria > Bacillota > Bacilli > Bacillales_A > Planococcaceae > Lysinibacillus. The sequence goes on from JAVWKG010000123.1 coordinate 637, forward strand.
AATTGCCTCACAAAGAATTTCACCTTTATTCGTGACTGATACGATATTTTTTACAACTTCGAAATAGCCATTTCTTTTCACCGTTTCAATAATAGCCGAACGAGTTGCTTCCGTTTCAATCTCTTCAGCTTCCTTTAAATTATCCCGATCCAGCTCATCTTCCATGCCACTATTTTATTAAATGATGGGTTGCCTGTAAAAGTCATTGCTGATCGATTAGGTAATACTCCTCGCATGATCTATACAGTTTACGCACACGTATTAGAAGAAATGGAACAAGAGTCTGTAGCGGTGTTCAGTCGTAGTTTAGATGAAGCTAGGGCGAATTCTTGACGAACAGCCCCTCAACCCTTGATATATATATAGATTACACAAAACATACGAAACATATGACATTTGTAAATTCTGAAACGCACATTATCCGGGTATAATAAAAGTAACAAAAGAAAGGGGCTGTTATTCTTGATTGAATCATTTGATTATAAAAGTTGGAAAGAAGAACTTGTCAATGCGATTACTCATGGTGTCGGGTTTTTAATAAGTATTCCTGCACTAATTGTTTTAATATTAGTTGGTGTACAAAATGGGAGTGCTTTACAAATTACAACCTTTAGCATTTTCGGGACTTCACTCATCTTGCTGTTTTTAATGTCGACGTTGTTACATAGCATGCCCGAAAAATATAAACGCTTTTTTGCTATCCTCGATCATTCATCGATTTATATTTTAATTGCTGGTACGTATACACCGTTTTTACTCATTGCGATTGGTGGCACACTCGGCATTGTATTGCTTGCGATCATTTGGACACTCGCTGTACTAGGTGTTATTTTTAAATGCTTCTTTATAGAAAGATTTGAAGTACTTTCACTCGCCTTCTATATAGGGATGGGCTGGTTAATTATTTTTGCGGTAAAACCAATGTATGCGTTTCTTGGTTTTAATGGCTTTGCCCTGCTACTTGCAGGCGGTTTATGCTTTACCTTTGGCGCAATCTTTTATGCATGGCGCTCACTGCCATACAACCATGCAATTTGGCATCTATTTGTACTAGCCGGCTGTGCTGCCATGTATTCTTGTGTGTATCTCTATTTATAAAATGATCTAGTTTGTGTTATGTATAGAAAGCGAATTGTAATTGTTCTCTATACATAGTTCTCCTTATTAATTACAATAATACTGATAAGAAAACGGATTTAAAAGGAGAAAACAGATGGGAAAAATATTACGATTTGATTTACAAGTTCCAAATCCAGAAGAGGCTATTGCTTTTTACACGAATAGTTTTGGTTGGGAATTTAATAAAATACCTGGACCACAAGATTATTGGTTAATTAGTACAGGCGCTAGTGATCAACCTGGTATAGACGGAGGATTAATGAAATCTCCTGATGGTGCTACACGAACTACCAATTTAATCGATGTCCCCGCTGTCGACGATTATCTTAAAAAAATTGTTGAAAATGGTGGTAGTGTTGTAGTGCCAAAAACTGCGGTTCCTGGCATGGGTTCCTTTGCATATTGTTTAGACAATCAAGGTCTTTTATTTGGTGTATCTGAAAGTAATTCCTAACCTAATTTGGTTGGGGATTTTTTTGTATGCGGAAAAACTTATTTCATGCATGTTAAAATTCCCACGATTGGAAACAATGAATACTCTAGAATACGAAAAAAACGAATCCTTTATCAGATTCGCTTTTTCTAATTTATTATTTTCGATCATAAATACAATATTGGAATGAATATCCACCAGGTGTACTAATCTCTGCTTGAGATGAAACTTCCTTGAAGTTCTCCTCATAACTTGGGAAAAAAGTATCTCCCTTAAATGTATGATTTATTTTTGTAATATATAAGCGATCCGCTATATCCATCGCTAAACGGAATATTTGTTCGCCGCCAATAATCATTATTTCTTCAACATCACCAGCCAATTGCAAGGCTTCATCTAGGCTCTTTACCGTTTCGATGCCGTCCGCCGTATACTGCTCATTTCGTGTAATAACAATATTTCTTCGGCCAGGTAGTGGTCGCCCTATCGATTCAAACGTTTTGCGTCCCATAATAATCGGCTTGCTCATCGTTTGTTCTTTAAAATATTTCAAATCTCCGGGTAAGTGCCAAGGCATTCCATTTTCATAGCCGATTACCTTATTTTCATCATGTGCAACAATTAATGAAATCAATTTATGTACCTCCAATAAATATAAAACTATCCCTATTATACCCGAAATTTCACTGTTAAATCGCATATTTTCCGAATTTAATACCTAGTAATTTCATAAGAATAGTTTATAATATAAAAAAAGACCTGCAAAGGATTGATGATGATGACCAAACTAAAAGAGCAAACCATTCAATATATAAAAGCTACTGATGCGACAACACATTACTATGAACTGGCACCGACAAAAGCTAGAGCAACGCGCGCTGTACCGAAGTGGGAATCGTCAACAGTACCGCAACTCGCAAATATTACTGATCAGCAAATCCAAGTACGCGACGGCGCATTCATAAATATTCGTATTTACAAACCAAGCCTTGATGAAAAGTTACCAATAGTCGTTTACTATCATGGTGGCGGCTGGGTATTCGGTGACTTACAATCTGCAGATGCCGGATGCCAGCTCCTTGCTGCAAAGGCACAAGCCATTGTTATTTCAGTTGATTATCGATTAGCACCTGAATACAAATTTCCAACGCCACTCCACGATGCTTACGATGCACTGCTATGGGCTGCGGGTCATGCGAATGAGCTTGGTGGTGACCCTACAAACATTAGTGTGGCCGGTGATAGTGCTGGCGGCAATTTGGCGACGGTGGTCACTATTTTAGCACAGCAACAAAATGGACCGAAACTCCATGCACAGGCACTGATCTATCCTGTTACAAACTTAGATTTCACTACAAGCTCTTATGACACATACGGGCAGCATTATGGATTAGATAAAACAGGGATGGAGTGGTTTTCACAGCATTACGCTGATAAAGAGGAGCACTTCAACCCCCTTATTTCCCCGCTTCAAACGACGGATTTACACGGCTTACCGAAAACACTTATTATTGCGGCAGAAGCGGATGTTTTATTCGACGAAGGTATTGCCTATGCGAACCGATTAAAAGAACAAGACGTTTTCACTTCACATATTACGCTAAATGGATTAGTTCATAGTTATTTTAGCAAGATGGATTATTTCGAGACGGCAACAATCGAAACAGTCGATTTAATTGCTGACTTTATCAAATAATACGATTGACGTCGTAATTTACTTGGAATCATGCGATAATAGTACAAAACAAACTTAAAGGATGACAACATGACACAAACAATCGCATTACAAATTAAGCATGATTATACAGCGCAAATTAAAAAGGGCTACCCTTTGATTAATAAAGAAGCCATAAATATGAGTAAATTACCGAATGAAGAGGGTTCACTATTACGCCTTTTAGATGCACATAATCGTTACTTAGCAACTGCTTATTACGGCTTACAAAATAAAGGCGTTGGTTGGATTTTATCTACAGATGAAAATGAAGAAATTGATACAGCCTTTTTCACAAAGAAGATCAAAAAGGCCATTCAATTACGTGAGGCTTTTTTCGAAGATTCTCAAACAACGGCATTCCGCGTTTTCAACGGTGAGGGAGACGGCATTGGTGGTCTAACAATCGACTTTTTCGATGGCTATTATATGGTGAGCTGGTATAGTGAAGGTATTTATTCATTTAAAGATATCGTTTATGAAGCATTGACAGACATCGTTAATTACAAAGCGATTTATGAGAAAAAACGTTTTGATGGCAAAGGTCAGTATTTAGAACAAGATGATTTTGTTATGGGAACGCCTGGCGATTTCCCACTTTTAATTAAAGAAAATGGCATGGATTTTGCTATCAATTTAAATGATGGTGCCATGACAGGGATTTTCCTCGATCAACGCGAAGTTCGTAATGCCATTCGCAAGCGCTATGCACAAGGTTCTGATATGTTAAATACATTTTCTTATACAGGTGCCTTTTCTGTTGCTGCGGCACTAGGCGGTGCGACAAAAACAACAAGCGTTGATGTTGCAAAACGTAGCTTAGCTAAAACGATTGAACAGTTTAGTGTGAATGCCATCGATTATGAAGCGCAAGACATTAAAGTGATGGATGTGTTCCAATACTTTAAATATGCACAGCGTCATCATTTGAAATTCGACCTTGTCGTACTTGACCCTCCTAGCTTTGCACGTACGAAGCAAATGACATTCTCGACTGCCAAGGACTATCCAAAGCTATTGATGGACACAATTGCAATTACTGAGAAAAACGGTGTCATTGTAGCATCTACAAACAATGCAAGCTTTGGTATGAAGAAGTTCAAAAGCTTTATAGAACAAGCATTTAAAAATACAGACACACGCTATAAAATACTAGAAGAATTCGGTTTACCAAAAGATTTCCGCGTGCAACGTGAATACCCAGAATTTAATTACTTAAAAGTTGTATTCATTGAAAAACTGAATTAATTAATCTCCGTTCAAAAAAGTCCCTTTACTATTTAATGTGAAATATTTGTACTATCAATAAAAGAATTTGCCGCTTCCCACCGACTGTTCAAACGAGCGCTACGACTTTTCGTTTAAACAATTTTTGGTAGGAGAGTCGCAAATTCTTTTTCGTTATCTTCGGTTTTTAACGCATTTGTAGCGATGTAAAACAATCCTAAATGCGGGAACTATTTAGAACAGCTCCACCCGATGCACAATATTAATCCAATTTCCGAGGATTTTTAAAATAAACGAACCACCTTAAAATGGTTTCTACTGGACCGAGTGAAAAGCGCTTTAAATACCGTTGGCTTGCTTTTAGTTGAATGCCATAAATGATGACCGATAAAAGGATTCCAACAAATATACCCAATTTCCCAAACAACCCAAAACCGTAACCATAAAAAATAATCGTACAAATAATTGATTGTATTAAATAGTTTGTGAGCGATAATTTTCCGATTGGGGCAAAATAATCGTTCATTTTCGATTGATAGCGGTTAAATAGCCATGCAAATAAGGCAATATAACCAATCGCTAACACATATGTCCCTGTCGTATAAATAAATACGCTGAAAGGCGTGTCTAAAATAATGAACCCCTTGAGCAATAACCCGACTGGTACGAGCAGCGCCACTTTTTTATATACCTGAGTGCTATTTTCTAGCTGTAAAAATTCACCCCTTTTCGCCATGCCCATTCCGAATAATACAAATGGCCCTACTGTAAGAAAACTTACACAAACAAGTAAAAGCCAGACAATTGGTAGCATGAATAATATTGCAAAGCCATCTTCACCAATAAATTCACCTAATCGTTGCTTCACTATTTCCGCATATGTACCGTCCTGATAAATCATGATTTCCGCCGCAGTTAAAGGCTTCAAGAGCTCTAATAAACTGTTACCAAAAAAGGCTGCTACTCCAAGGATTGCTGTTAAAATGAAGCCCCACACAAAATAAGTTTTCACACTGCGCCTTAAGAAGAATAATAGTAAAATGAAAAGAGTCGAGCCATAAGTAAATAAAATGTCGCCTTCCCACACAAGCACAAGATGCATCACCCCTAACACGGATAAGCCCATTGCCCGTCGAAGCACAATATTTTTGTACGTTAACCCCGAAGCCTCTCGTGATTCAATCATCTTTATCAAAACATAACCAAATACAAAACCAAATATCGGATAAAATGACCCTTCTACCACAATTTTCACAAAATAATAACTTACTTTATTAAGCACATTCGCCGATTCAATAATTTCTACTCCTGATGAACCATATTGGAAATGAAGCATATTCGCTATTAAAATCCCAATTAGCGAAAAACCCCTCAATGCATCCATCAGTTCCACACGTTCTACCTTCAATCTCTCACCCTCTTTTTTTGGAATTAATTATTTTACGGATGTATCAAGGGAAAGTTTCAAAATTATTGTAGAAAATGGTTTTACAACCAATACCTTTGCCTGGTACCCTAGAATATACTAGCAAATTAACTATCCAGTCCTTAACAAACAATCTCCCGTAAAATTCCCTCTATCCATTCTTTCACTTTCAACTTTTCTTCTTCATAACTAAACACATTATCAATCATTAACACTCGCATCCAACTCGGAAGTAAATGTAATTTAGAGCGAATCATTTCATTATTTTCAGATTCTTCATCTATTAAAAATATCAGTTTTTTATTATCTTCGGATCCAAGTATACCTGCAGAATACTCTAGATTATTTACTATTACCTCAATATGCCCCCTAATATTTGGATTACAACGAATATACGTGCCCGTATTTAATTTTGAAAGCGAGTATTCAAAAGCGTTTAATTGTCGTTCACTAATTAAATATTTTCTAAACCACCTGCAAGAGCATTTTCGATTCTTTTCCAAATTCACATCATAAACATCATATTGAAATAATACATCGCGTTTTTCATCTAACTTACAAGGTACGTAATCCCATTCTACTTCAAATGGACTCAATCGATCCTGCTCTAAAAAACTAATATTGGAATGGTCTAAGTTATAGCCATGGATAAAAAGTAACACTTGCTTCATTAATGTTCTTAGCCCCTTTTGACACTTCATTTATTCTATCTATACATTAATAATGAGCTCGACTTATTTAATTGTATCTGAGTTAGTCTAAGTACACTACTTCACATTTCCACATTAACTTTAACATAATTATCCAACAATGTGTGACCGCCAACAAAACTAACGTGGTAGAAGTTTATCATTTCACTTAGAAGCAGCTATACTCTCACAATCTTCCTCCCATATTCGAAAAAAAGAAGGTGCCTCACATTTACGTGAAGCACCTTCTATTGATTATTATTTAAATTTCATCATACTTGCACCAGCAATACCTGGATGCGTCATTTCGTATGGATCTAATATTAAGTCTAGTTGTTCAGCAGTAAGTACGCCCTCTTCAATACATAATTCACGAATTGAACGACCTGATAATATTGCTTCACGCGCTATACGTGCGGCGATTTCATAACCGATATGTGGATTAACCGCGGTTAATATACCTACACTCTTCTCAACATATTCCTTCATACGTGACTCATTTGCCTCAATGTCCTTTAGGCAGTTTTCCGTAAACGCATGGAATACATTATTCATGATACTAATTGACTGGATTAAGTTAAAGACAAGTACTGGCTCCATTACGTTTAGCTCAAGTTGCCCCGCCTCAGATGCTAAGCAAATCGTTTGGTCATTCCCAATAACTTGGAAAGCTACTTGGTTTAGCACTTCTGGCATTACAGGGTTTACTTTCCCAGGCATAATAGAAGATCCTGGTTGACGAGCAGGTAAAATGATTTCACCTAAACCAGCACGTGGTCCAGATGCCATTAATCGAATATCATTGGCGATTTTCGAAATATTAATCATACAAATTTTTAATGCACCCGATACTTCTGTATAGGCATCTGTATTTTGAGTAGCATCTACTAAGTGGGTAGCACCTTTAAGTGGTAAACCAGAGATTTCTGCTAAATGTAGATCTACTGATTTAATATATTCAGGGAATGCGTTTAAGCCTGTCCCTACCGCTGTTGCACCCATATTTACATCATATAAATTCGGTCGCGTTTGACGAATACGTTGAATGTCTCGAGTAATCACACGGCTATACGCTTCAAATTCTTGACCTAATCGGATTGGTACCGCATCTTGTAAATGTGTACGTCCCATTTTTATAACATGTGCGAATTGTTCAGCTTTTTGGTGGAAAACAGCTTGCATTGATTCCATTGTAACAAGTAATTCATCTAGTAAATTAAGTACCGCAATATGAATCGCTGTTGGGAAAGCATCATTTGTCGATTGAGACATATTCACATGGCTGTTTGGACTAATTGTTTGATAATCGCCCTTTTCTTTCCCTAAAATCTCCAATGCACGGTTAGCGATGACTTCGTTTGCGTTCATATTAATCGAAGTTCCTGCTCCCCCTTGAATTGGATCCACGATAAATTGCGAATTCCACTTGCCAACAATCACTTCATCAGATGCTTGAACAATCGCATCACCAAGCTCTTTTGATAAAAGTTCTACGTCCATATTTCCTAATGCTGCTGCTTTTTTCACAATACCAATCGCTTTAATAAGTGAATGATGCATGTGATAACCTGTAATCGGGAAGTTTTCTGTTGCACGTAAAGTTTGGATACCATAGTATGCGTCC
>JAVWKG010000124.1:0-8843 GCA_036638655.1 Lysinibacillus sp.
CGTCCGCCTGGAACGGAAAGTCACGGGGCCGTAAGGTCACTTGTAAAAAAACTTATACTTCCTTATTCTTTAAAAATTGAGACATTCCACGATTCGAACGTCTCGCTTTTTTCACTTCTTCTGGTTACAGTCCTCCAAAACTAATTGAAGAAGATAGCATATTAGCGAAAAAGATATAGTATTCCACAAATATTACGTGCAAGAAGGGATAGCAGCATCGCCCTTCTTTCGTATTACAAGTAAATGTACTTTACTCAAACACCTTCCCCTTTTTAGTAATAATCCATCATCTCCCTAAAGCAACTTTCCATTACTTTCAAATCAAAACATTAATTATATTGGAATAATTATAAAACAAACCCATTACATAATTTCTACATTCTCCCTACCTAGAAAAATATATCCTCAATATAGTTCCTAAACTGTATTTGCTATATCCCTTTTACAGCTCCAATTCAACTATTACGCCTTAAAAACAAAGCCTAACAGCTGTATTTATTACAAATTAACGTCCAAAATGTGAAGTCTATTTTCTAAAATAGACTTTCAATAATAGTCCCACTTCCAACAAACCTAGCATTTACAACGTTTGCACAGTGTTTATAACGACAATGAAGTAAATACCAATTCTAAAATAACAATATTCCGTTCAAATAAAGTTCATATTCTAAGGGTACTACATTCAAAAACGATCCAAAAATAATGTTTTCTTATCATTTACAGCGTATAATCCTATTTGCAATCAACTACTTACGAAAAATAAATATGCTTCGAAAGTTTCCGAGAATCACATTTTGACATGACGAAAAGTATTTCATTGCACATGTTTTCAATAACCAGTCTAAAAAATTTAATGGTACTTGATTGGTTGGATTACAAAAACGAGGTGCATGCGATTCCTATCATTCATAAAAGAGTAAGTTTACTCACCAACATGAATTGTACGGAAAGCCACTTCAGGGAGAGGAGCCAAACATGAATAAAAAAATGAGATTAATGTTTCTAGCTTTTGGTGTACTTGCGATTCTTGCAGGCTGTGAACCACTGACTGTCTTTGACCCAAAAGGACCTCAAGCAAAAACATTATCAGACACAATTATCTTATCCATTATTACAATGGCCTTTATATTAATTGTTGTGTACGTACTTTTAGCATTTATGCTGACAAAGTATCGTGCATCAAAAATGCCTGCTGATTACGAACCTCCTCATGATGAAGGTAGTTTAGTACTAGAAATTACATGGACAGCTATTCCAATTATTATTGTTACATTTTTAGCAATCGTCACTGTCAAATCTACTGTTTCTGTAGAGTCACCACCTGAGGGCTACGATAATATGGAACCACTAGTTGTGTACGCATCTTCTTCAAACTGGAAATGGCATTTCAGTTATCCAGAGGAAGGCATCGAAACAGTCAACTATGTCAACTTGCCAACAGATCGTCCAATTGAATTTAAATTGTATTCTTTCGGACCAATCACAAGTTTCTGGATTCCACAATTAGCGGGTCAAAAATACGCTATGAGTGACATGTTAACGACAATTCACATGGCTGCTGACGAGGTTGGCTCATTTATGGGGCGTAACTCAAACTTCAACGGACGAGGCTTCGCACAAATGGAGTTTGAAGCACAAACAATGACACAAGCTGACTTCGCTCAATGGGTTTCTGATGTAAAAGCAAATGAAAAACCATTAACAGAAGAAAAATTTGAAGAGCTTTTAGAAGCTGAGCATGTTGGTCGCTCAAGCTACTCTTCTACACACTTAGAGTTTAGCCCTCCACCAATGGAACATTCAAAAATGAATGAAAACGGCGGAGAAATGGATCACTCAAACACGGAACATGAACAATCACACTAACTTTTAAATATGAAAGGAGCGCATCCAATGAGTATGGAGGAAGTTTTCCATCCAATGCAAGAACCGATGATTTTAATGGCTGCTCTTAGTATCGTTCTTGGTACAGTAGGCATTGCAGTTGGTCTTACTTATTTTAAACAATGGGGCAACCTGTATCACAACTGGCTCTCAACAGTAGACCATAAAAAAATCGGTATTATGTATATCGCAGTAGCACTATTAATGCTATTCCGCGGTGGTGTCGATGCACTTTTAATGCGTGCGCAAACAGCCGTTCCTGATAACGGACTTTTAAATGCACAGCATTACAATGAAATTTTTACAACACATGGTTTAATCATGATTTTATTTATGGCGATGCCTTTCGTTATTGGTTTAATGAACATCGTTATTCCATTACAAATTGGTGCACGTGACGTTGCCTTCCCACGTCTTAACGCAATCAGCTTCTGGTTATTCGCAGCTGGCGCAGGTTTACTAAACATTTCATTCATCATCGGTGGTTCACCAGATGCCGGATGGACAGCATACTTCCCATTAGCGGGTATTGAGTTTAGTCCAACTGTCGGCAATAACTATTACGCGTTCGCACTTCAATTATCCGGTCTAGGTACTTTAATGACGGGTATTAACTTTATCGCAACAATTATGAAAATGCGTGCACCAGGTATGGGCTTAATGAAAATGCCTATGTTCACTTGGTCGGTATTAATTACAAACGTTATCATTGTTTTTGCTTTCCCAGTGTTAACTGTAGCACTTGCATTAATGACGTTAGATCGTCAATTTGGCACGAAATTCTTTGCTATGTCAGACGGTGGTATGGACATGCTTTGGGCCAACCTATTCTGGGTTTGGGGACATCCTGAAGTATATATCGTTATCCTTCCTGCCTTCGGTATATTCTCTGAAATCATTGCAACGTTTGCCCGTAAAAACTTATACGGTTACAAATCAATGGTTATGAGTATGGTTGTTATTTCTTTACTATCATTCGTAGTATGGGCCCACCATTTCTATACAATGGGTCACGGTGCAATGGTAAATGGCGTATTCTCTATTACAACAATGGCCATTGCTGTACCCACCGGTGTTAAAATATTTAACTGGTTACTCACGATGCGGAAGGGTAAAATCGTCTTTACCACTCCGATGCTTTATACACTTGGCTTCATTCCGATCTTTACGATTGGTGGGGTTACAGGGGTAATGCTTGCAATGGCAAGTGCCGATTACCAATATCATAATACGATGTTCTTAGTTGCCCACTTCCACTATGTATTAATTCCAGGTACTGTATTTGGTGTACTTGCTGGTTACCATTTCTGGTGGCCGAAGATGTTCGGTTTCCGTTTAAATGAAAAATTAGGTAAGCTTGGTTTCTGGTTAATCGCTATTAGCTTTAACGTCACTTTCTTCCCTATGTTTATCCAAGGTTTAGATGGCTACGCACGTCGTATGTACACGTACTCTGAATCTACAGGCTACGGTCCACTTAGTATGCTATCGTTCATCGGTGGTCTTGGACTTGCTGCTGGTTTCGTAGTGATCGTGTATAACATTTACTACAGCTGGAAACATATGCCACGTAACGAAAAGGCAGACGTTTGGGACGGTCGTTCTTTAGAATGGGCTACTCACTCTCCAGTACCTGAGTATAACTTTGCGGTAGTACCAACAATTAACCGTTTAGATGAATTCTGGTTTGCGAAAAAAGAAGGTCGTGACATTACGGCTGGAAAATTTGAGAAAATCCACATGCCTAATAACTCGGCTGCACCATTCTGGATGAGCGGATTCTTCTTCTTAGCTGCATTCTTTGCGGTATTTAACGCATGGACACTAGCTATTATTAGCTTAATCGGTGTATTTGGATTTATGGCTGCTCGTTCATTCGATAAAGACGATGGTCGTTACATTTCAGTTGAAGAAATTACGGCAACTGAAAAACGTTTGAGAGGTGACAAATAATATGAAAATCGATTCTTCACTTCCTTTAGAATATAGTACAGAGGAAAACCGTCTGAAAATCTTTGGATTTTGGATTTTCCTTGGTGCAGAGATTGCCCTATTCGCCACACTCTTTACAGTTTACTTTGTATTAGAAAACCGTACAGGCAGTGGTCCTACTGGCGCTGACATTTTCGTGCTAACGCCTGTATTATTAGAAACTTTCATCCTGTTAGCAAGTAGTTTTACTATTGGTCTTGGTATTAATGCGATGCGCCTTGGCAATAAAAAAGCGATGATGTCTTTCTTCATCATTACACTTGTTCTTGGTCTTAGTTTCTTAAGTATTGAGATCTTTGAATTCTTCACGTATGTACATGAGGGTGCTACGATTACAACAAGCGCATTCTTATCTGCATTAATGACTTTACTTGGTACACACGGGCTCCACGTTACTTTCGGTTTATTCTGGGGTATTGCGATTTTAATTCAAGTCGCAAAACGTGGTTTAAATGCAAAAACGGCTAACAAAGCGTTTATCTTCTCACTGTACTGGCATTTCCTAGACGTTGTTTGGATTTTCATCTTCAGCTTCGTCTACTTGAAAGGAATGATTAGCTGATGAAGGAACTATTCCCTAAACAACATGTGATGGGCTTCGGCTTCTCACTGTTATTAACACTTGTAGCACTATCCGTAGTGACATTTGATATGTCCTATGGCATTGCTTTCGCTATCTTACTAGTTACAGCCCTTGCACAAGCAACTGTTCAATTAGTACTATTCATGCACGCTGGTGAATCTGAAGATAAGAATGCAATTTACACATCTGTCTTATACGCAGTATTTGTTGGTGTTGTAACAATCGTTGGTTCTCTATTCGCAATGATTTGGGGTTATCAATAAAAAAAGAGTCGGGATGAATGGTGACATTCTCCCGACTTTTTCTATTTCCATTTAAATATATTTACAATTTTCTGAAACCTCACGCTTCTATTTTTCGTATTAGTAATGCACTACTATAACTTACAAAGAATGGGAGATGTAGAGGGGATGAAGAAGTTTTTCACTATTTTAAGTGCAGGTACACTCGCACTTATGCTTGCTGCATGTAATGATACAGCGACACCAAAAAAGGAAACAACAGATGAGAGTAAACTTACATTAGAACAAGTTTACGAAAAAGCGATTGATCGCCAATCCGAGATTAAAAGTTTAAGTTCTGATATGAAACAAAACATGGTCATTGATATGGCTGGAGAGTCATCTAAGGTTGAGATTAACGCTGACCTTAAAATGGATATCGTTACAGAGCCGTTAACAATGTATTTAAAAAGCTCAACGGATATATCTAACTTAGCAACGAATGAAAAAACAAGCATGCCACTTGAAATGTATATGATTCAAGAGCAAGGCTTTTATGTTAAGGATTTCAATTCAGCAGGTTGGATGAAACTTCCAAACGATAACTTTGATGAAATAGCAAATCAAGCTACTGGCTCAGCCGATTCAAAAGAGCAACTGAAGCAGCTACAACAATTCGTCAAAGATTTTAAATTTGAACAAACAGATGATGCGTATATTTTAACGCTAAATGCTGAAGGTGAAAAATTCAAGAAGTTCATGGAGTCACAAATTGCAGCAACACTCCCTGATACACTTGCCCCTGCCACACTTCCACTAGATGCAATGACAATCGAAAAGGCAAATTATGTGTTAACAATCGATAAAAAAACCTTTGATACAAATAAAATTGACGTAGACTTTGATTTCAATATGACAATTGAAGGGGAGAAAGCATCGATCGTTTCAAAATCGATTATCACTTACACAAGCATAAACAACATTAGCGAAATTAAGATTCCACAAAATATTATTGATACTGCTATCGACGCGAGTTTTTAAAGATTTAGGGGCTGTCTCACTCACGAGATAGCCCCCCCTTCTTACATACTATTATGATGCATTTTTGTTAATACTCATTTTAATCAGGATACGTTTCTTGCAAAAACTTGATTGACTGCTCGATTAATTCCTTTAGTACAAATTCATCAATATCTGCCACTTTATTAATATAAATACATGCTTTTCCTGCAGTATGTTTACCAAAACTTTTTAATAGCTCTTCCCGCTTTGTTTCACCTGGCGCAAAATATAAGCTTATTTTCGCTTTGCGAGGCGAAAAACCGACGAGCGGTGCATCCCCTTCATGACCGGATTGATATTTATAATGATATTTACCAAAACCAATAATACTCGGTCCCCACATTTTTGCAGGATAGCCCGTCACTTCAGTAAAAATATCTAATAATCGATAGGCATCCTCACGCTTTTTAGGATTTTCAACATTTTCAATAAATTCTATAACACTTTGATCGGTTTCTTTTGTCTTTAGCTCATACACTATTGGAATCTCCTCCTTTTGATTACTTAAATTGTACTCGTCCATCCTTTAACCTTTATGTGCCGCAAAAAGTTTTGTAAGGCGCATTGGATTGCGGCGGTAATGTTGCGTAATGAGCATGTTCTGGCAAATCGATAAAGGGGTTGGCAAGAGCTTCTAGGAGCCGTTCCATTACACTATAATCTTCACGTTCTACAGCTGCTTCTAGCGCCTCCTCTACTCGATGATTACGCGGAATAATTGTTGGATTATTAGCCTGCATTAACTGTTGAACTGCCGCTTTAGATTGCTGTTGCCTTCCAAGTCGTGCCTGCCATTTTTCATACCACTTAGTGAATTCTTCCACACCAAACAACATCGCATTTTCTAACTCATCGATACTGAGTGCGCGGAATGTATTTGTATAGTCTGCCTCATATTTTTGCATCAAACTGAAAAGTTCTTCAACTAATGACTCGTCCTCCTGCTCCTCGTTGAACAGCCCTAACTTGGCTCGCATTCCCTCAAGCCAAGTTGCATAATACAAGCTAGGAAATTGTTGAATGGCATCCTGAGCAAGTTTGAGTGCTTCTTGTTCATCGTCATGGAGCAATGGCAATAGCGTTTCTGCAAATCGCGCAAGATTCCATCCAGCAATACGTGGCTGATTACTGTAGGCATAACGACCTTGCCTATCAATAGAGCTAAATACCGTATCTAAATTGTATTCATCCATAAAGGCACAAGGACCATAATCAATCGTTTCTCCACTAATCGTCATATTGTCAGTGTTCATCACACCATGAATAAAACCAACTAACTGCCATTTAGCGATAAGTGCTACCTGACGCTTAATGACTTCTCGAAGCAAGCTAATATAACGGTTTTCATCCGCTTCAATGTCGGGATAATGTCGTTGTAACGTATAATCAGCTAACGCACGAAGTTCCTCGAGTGCTCCCCATTGCGCAACATATTGAAACGTGCCTACACGTAGATGACTAGCAGCTACTCGCGTCAAAATCGCACCAGGCAGCTCTGTTTCACGAAAAATCACCTCACCCGTTGTTACTACAGCTAAACTACGAGTAGTCGGGATACCAAGTGCATACATTGCTTCACTAATAATATATTCACGTAGCATCGGTCCGAGTGCCGCGCGACCATCTCCACCTCGCGAATAAGCTGTTCTACCTGAACCTTTCAGCCCAATATCAACCCGTTCACCGCTAGGCATCTTCTGCTCGCCAAGCAACAAGGCACGACCGTCTCCTAACATATTAAAATGACCAAACTGATGTCCCGCATAAGCTTGTGCAAGAGGTAAGCCACCTTCAGGAATAACATTGCCAGCAAGGTTCTCTACACCAACCTCACTCTTTAGCACTTGTGCATCCAACCCCAAGGATTTTGCCAACGCATCATTGACTATTATCAACTTTGGCGCACGTACAGGATTAAGTTCAAGATACGTAAAAAGCTTGTCTGGCAGTCGGGCATAGCTGTTATCTAGGTTCCATCCTACTTCCCTATTATTTTTTGTCATCGTATCCCACTTTTCTTATTATATTTTTCAGACACTATTTGAGCGTTATCACTATAAGAATTATACACTTACTTCGCTGTTGCATCCTCTATAATCCAATCCACCGCACTTAGTAAATTAGGAAAAACAGCATCCGCAAGTGGATCACTACTACCTAAAAATATCCCCTTCGTACCTACCCTCTTCCCTGCAATAATGTCTGTATCGGTATCTCCAACCATGTAGGACCGGGTTAAATCAATACTATATTTTCCAGCGAGATCTTCAATTAGTTTACTTTTCGGCTTACGACAGGCACAACCCGCTTTTGGCTTATGCGGACAATACGCAACATCATGAATCGTTGCACCTTCCTTCTTTAATTCAGCAATCATATGATCATGTATATTCTTGAGCTGTGATTCTTTCATAAACCCTAATCCAACTCCACCTTGATTGGTTACAACAAATATGAAGTCAAAGGCAGCGTTCAATTTTTTTATAGCCTCTGGTACACCAGGTAAGAAATATAAATCCTGTGGTTTATTCACAAACTTAACTCGATTCGTTAACACTTCATTGATGACACCATCACGATCTAAAAATACCGCCCTTTTCATGCACATCACACCTCTACTAAGAATTAAGCTTATCTTTGCCTATCTCACACTAACGTATTCTCCCTGCACTTTTGGGAACGACAAAAAAGACACGCCGCATTATTGCTAGACATGTCTTTTGTAGGCAGTTATTTAAATGAAAAATATCTCTCACCATTGTTGTTATGTAGCTTAAATAGCTCTGGCTGGCTTACAAAACGGTGAAGTAACTGAGTCGCTTCTTCATCCGTCATCTCACTTGGAATTAAAATCCCCCGAAACATTGCTGCTGCAATTTCCGTATGGAAGTCATATTTGAATGCATAATCTCCGGCATACATATTTGCCAACTTGCCCTTCCACGCCAATTTGTACATATTATTTTCAATACACGTAAATGTAATTGTATGAAACGCCGATGCATCATGACCAAGTAAGTAAACATCAAATGCTGTGCTTTCAAATTCAAAATCATCTGGCTCTATTTTATTGAAGTGATCCACCAAAAACGTTTTCCCAT
>JAVWKG010000125.1:0-8657 GCA_036638655.1 Lysinibacillus sp.
GACTTCGGGATTTTGCTACACGCGCAATTCTCTCTTCTGCTAGGCGATTTGCAGCAACATACGTAGGAATGCCATCTCTCTTTGAAATAGCAAAGATTTTCTCGATACTGTTATAAATACCTTCCACTCGTTTCATCGCCCGGTCCCTGTTGTAGCCATGTAACTCGTCTGCTACGTTTATCACACCGCCAGCATTAATCACGTAATCTGGTGCATACACAAAACCTCGCGCGTGCAGTACATCGCCATGCTTTGATTCTTTTAATTGGTTATTCGCTGATCCCGCAATTACTTTTGCTTTTAATAGCGGAATTGTGTCATCGTTTAAAATACCGCCCAGTGCACAAGGTGAAAAAATATCGACATTTTGCTCATAAATTTCATCCGGCTTTACTGCTGTTGCACCGAAATCATTTACTACACGATCAATGGCAGCCTGGTTAATGTCCGTGACAACAAGTTTTGCGCCTTCGCTGTAAAGGTATTCACATAATTTATATGCTACGTTTCCTAAACCTTGTACTGAAATTATTTTTCCTTCTAATAAATCCGAGCCAAAAGCTTCTTTTGCAGCAGCTTTCATCCCTCTATAGACACCAAATGCCGTAACGGGCGATGGATTACCCGATGAGCCGAATGCCGGCGAGATACCCGTCACATAATTTGTTTCCTCATGTATTAAATCCATATCTGTAACAGTCGTTCCTACATCTTCAGCCGTTACATAGCGACCATTTAGCCCTTGTATAAAACGACCTAGCGCACGGAACATCTCTTCGTTTTTATCTTTAAAAGGGTCACCAATAATGACTGTTTTACCGCCGCCTAAATTTAAGCCAGCAGCCGCATTTTTGTATGTCATTCCACGAGCTAATCGCAATGCATCTTCGATAGCATTTTCTTCTGAAGCATATGTCCACATTCGTGTTCCACCTAAAGCTGGACCAAGTGTTGTATCATGGATAGCAATAATTGCTTTTAAACCTGACGCTTCATCTTGGCAGAACACTACTTGTTCATAATCATACTTTTCCATATACTTGAAGATTTCCATGCAATCCCGCCCCTTCACCTAGGAAATATTCATTCCTATTCTATTGGCTCTACACCATAATCTGTACTTGACAGCACATTCCACTACAGGCGGACGCTTTCCGCGGGGCGAGGGACGAGCCTCCTCCGGGCCAACAGGATGTTGGTCATGAAGCCGTTGCCACATGGATGTGGCGCACTTAGGCTTCGGTCCTCTTTCGCTACGTGCGGGGTCTCGGGCCAACAAGATGTTGGTCACGAAGGCGTTGTCACAGGATGTGACGTTCTTAGCCTTCGTTCCTTTATCGCTAATCCCGAAGGAGTCGCCGCCTTTCGTTACATGTGCTTACATTTTGTAAGTTTCTTTTAAGTCAAGTACATGTTTTGGCAATGACCTATTCTATTTTTACGAAAATCTAAAAAATAGTTTTATATGGATAACAATCCACTTATTTTTACAATACTGACAATTCAGTATTTTCGCAACTATAATCACGCATTCTTGTTTAAGTGCGAATTTTCTAACAATTACAGGTTGATTGCTCGCCTTTTTCTAACTCATTTGTCACTATATATACCTACCTCTTACCTTGACATTCAATGTTCCACAGGTACAATTAAGTGTATGTACGAGGAGGGGAATGAATGGCTCGTTTTGCTGCATTCATCGTAATGTTAATTCCAGCTTTAATGGCTGCAGGTGGCATTAAATTTATTCGAGATACATTATTCGGTATACTAATCTCACCATTCCCATTTTTATGGCTACAATTTGTCGTTGGCATCATTTTCTTCGTCATTGGCTTTGGCTTTTTCGCAGGTTTTTTATTGCACCGCGATCGAAAAAATGGAAAAATAGCACCACGCTTTCAAAAAAAATAAAAGACAGCTGTCCTATATGTAACATACGTCATAGTGGACAGCTGTTTTTTCCATATTATTACTGACGCTTCACTTTCGCACAGAAACAAAAAAGAGCTGATTATTCAGCTCTTTTTTGTTTGGCTATGACTCTGTCTGGATAATCTGTGATCCACCCTATTACTGTAGGATGGGGATTTGTTAAAAACTTTTCAGTGCCGTCAATTGCATAAAAACGGCAACGTTTGCCGTTCCTTACACTCGCCTCTAAATAGCGAGGCTTATAATATTTTTTATGCGCATGTACACTATCAATCACATGCAAGTCACTTAAAGAATCCCAATCTAGCTTTTTTGTCGCGATCAATGCCGTTTCAAACTGTGGCGCTTGTTTTTTCACGATTTCTAATAAGGGATAATGAAAAGATGAAAAATGACTTCCTTCAGGTAATGTTAAATTTGTTAACATCGAAATAAGTGCATCTGTATTTTCAAGTAAAGTTGCTTTCAGCTCAATATTTAGTGGCATATTATTCGTATTCGCCCACATGACTACCTCTTCAAAAGTCGAAATACGGTGCTTAGAAAACCGACGACAAAACCGCCTGCCTATTCGAAATCGTTGTAATTCATCTATTGTGCAGTCTTGAACAAGTTTATTCCTACCCGCAAGTCTCAGTAAATCCTGATCATGAAAAACAATGGGATAGCCGTCTTTAGATAATTGTACATCTATTTCAATACCATCAGCACCTAATTTTCTCGCCTTTGTAAATGCAGCTAAACTATTTTCAAGCTCATAAGCCGAAGCACCCCGATGTGCAAATACAGGCACATATTCCGGATTATACATTCAACTCACCGAACTCCATTATAAATTTACCGTTCGTCATTTTACTAAGCATTGAAGACTTTTTCCCGATTTGAATATTCGTTCCGGGATAAGCCTCTTTTGTAACATTAATTTCTTCTTTTCCCGCATGACGCAGCTCATCCATCATTAGTTTCACTTCACGGTCGACTGTCATCGCCTCAGCATTTAGTTTTGAAATAACTTGCTTCATTTCTTCCAATGCAGCAATTTGCTGATTGCTCATTTGCTTGATCATCGGCTGCATACTTTTCACTTTGCTCTCCAAAGTCGTAATTTGATCTTGTAATTCCTTTAATGTTGCAGCTTTCCCTTGTAAAATAGCGTAGCTCTCTTGCTTATTAATGCTTTCAATGATTAAATCTGTACGTCGTTCAAGTCTGTTGCCAGCAATCGCCGTGACAATCGTACTTTTCGCAATTGCCTGACCGCCAATTATTTTACCTTTACGTTCATCTACATAAATTGAATGACCTTCCAAATGAGAACCTAAAGAATAGTAACCGATATGAATACTGTCTGCTGCTACTAAGTTCGCTTCATTCACATGTTTGACGAAAATACTTCCTCCCGCTTCAACAACTGTTGAACCAAGTCCGAAAATCCCTCCGCGAATAAAGACATCCCCTTCGATTGATTTAATAAGCTTTGCACCACTTACACCTTCAGCACCCTCAATCGAAATATCGCCAGTCGCAATAACTGTATAACCTGTCGTCACTGTTCCTCTAATGCTTAAAGAGCCATTGAATTCTAAATTGCCCGTCTCTACACCAACATCACCGTGAATTGGTAGATGACGATTTACACCGATCATTCCCTTTACATCATCTAGAACCCCTGCAATTTTAGAGCGGATGACAACTTTCCCATCTTCCTCCACCTCATACGCTGATTTTTTATCATAGCGAAGTGGCAAATCTCGACCTGGCGCTGCACGTAATTCCTCGCCTATAACATTTGTACCCGGTACACCTGGCTTCGCAGGAATTTTCTCACCAAGCCATGAGCCTTCAGCAATTTCAGAAATAAAGTTCATATCAAAATAATCCGCTTTTCCGTCTTCTCCAATAACTGGCTTTCTTTCTGGTTTTGGTAAGTATGTAATTTGTGAATCTTGCCCTGGAACTGGCAGCGTGCCATTGGCAATTAAAGTTGCCTTTCCCGGTACGAATGTCTCTACATCAAATTCCACAATGCCATGCACAACATTTTGTTCAGCTAATAATTCAATAATCTGATTTCTTAATTCATCTTTATGTTTAATAATATAGCCAGGCGTTTCATATATAAAAACAGAGGCAGACATTTTATCTCGAGCTATCTCAATTTCTAAATTCGGCAACCAATTACCAATTTCGATTGGGCTCATACTCTCTGTTGTTAAAACACTTTTTAATACAGCAAAATTCGATAGCTTTAAACGAGGGTGACTACGTAAAATGCCGTCAAAATCTTTTAAAGGAAAACCACTGCTAAAAGTAACCATATATACTTTTCCATTATCTTCAGATATTTCGAAATTATCATTACGAACTACTATCACGTTATCTCCTCCTTCCCTCTAATCTTTAGTATATACAATCATGCACCATTTGTTTAGAGACATTTGTCACTATCGAAAAGAAAATACGCCTACTTATGTAAAAATAATGTTAGGTCTCCCTTATAATTCACCTTTCCCCAAAAGATCACTTTATTATCAAAAATACATATATTTTCTGTAAAAGTAAAGATTTTTCTTCACTCGTTTTTCTTTACAATCAAATACTCATCTAACTTCCTATTATTCACAATCGCAATATAGTGTTTTAGACTTATATCATTTTGTTAATTCAGAAAATTCAACATTTACAAATAGGAAAAAGGAAACTAGAAAAAACTTGAAATATAATTTCAAATCACCTATTTTTCGGGGAAGCTTTTCACTTTTTCTACAGCAGCAAGCAACTGAATTGTCACCAACTCTGATTCGTCGATATGATTCGTTAATATTTTATTCGTTTCATCAAATAAAGTGGTCGTTGTTTTAAATTTGTCAATCACATCTTCATTCGATACTTTTTGACTCTTAATGTAGTTTAGTAGTTCGTTTACCTCACCTTGAACATTCAATATGGTGTGAAGCAATGCATTAATTTGATCCGATGTAGTAGCGCTTTTTTGAATGCCTTCTGTTACTAAATGCATATTATTTTGGTTGTCTTCATATACGTTAGCAATTTGCTTTTCGATAATTTTTGTTAGCTTAGCTATATCTTCTGTACTTGTTTTTGTACTTTCTGCTAGCTTTCGTACTTCCTCAGCAACGACCGAAAAACCTTTGCCATGTTCACCGGCCCGAGCCGCCTCTATAGATGCGTTTAATGCAAGCAAATTTGTTTGATTGGAAATATCGCTAATGACATGGACGATTTCTGCGATTTGTTTAGAATGTTCACTCAATTGATTCATACTAGATGATGTGTTTTCGGATTGTTCCCCTAAATGATCAATAAGTTGCTCCACCTCATGCACCGCTTGTTTGCTTTCTTGCGATAACGTCACCATTTCATCAGAAGAAGTAATTAATGATGCCCCTTTTACGAGTGCATTGTCTGAAATTTCATTTGACTTCATTGTACTTTTTTCAACGTTATTAAATTCCACCAAAATTTGACCAACCATTTCTCCTAAAATGACATGTTGATTATTGACCTTATCATGTTGCTCAATCGTAGTAATTAACTCTTTATGTAAATTATTCAAAAATATTTGAAATTCATTGTCCTTCTTATCTAAATTGTCGTTTAACTCATTAATTTTTGAGATGAACTGCTCTATGTCTTCTTTTTTTTGTTTAAATATGCCTAACATCATTCGCTCACTCCAGCACTTTGTTTTTTTATAACATGTATTAACTTTACTGCTTCTACCCTAATTAATCAATTGCGCCTTGCGATCGTTGCATCAAAATATTTAATTGAAACTTTTTTACGTTTCGTTCGTATTATAACTATACAATTTAAATGAATTGAAAAAGGGAGAAATGAATTTTTGAACTATTGAACAAAACACTTACTTTTTATGATGTACCTGATTGCTATTTCAGAATCGTACTATTCAACACTATTTATTGAACCAAAAACACCACCTCAACACCAGACAATTCAAACGTCTCCTATTACAACGAGTCAACTGCGGTAGCAATTGTAAAAGAAACAAGCGTACAACATGTCGCTTACAACCGTCACTATTGCAATCTATCCAGCAATGTCTTATGTATACTACGTGTACGAAAGTAAAAGGCAATCTGAACACCTTATTCATGAGTAAAGTGAACATACACAACCGAAGAAGATATGTACCTTTACGTTGCTGATAATATTCGAACAATCATAAGACCAAAGCTGCAAATAAATTTGCAGCTTTTCTTTTACGATTAAGTAAGTCTAATTCAGTAATTGTACTCTTTTTTGAACGCAAAAAAAGACACCCTCTCACTTTTGATTTTCTAGGAAACCATTAAATGAAGACGTGTCAATGACAATCAAGTGCTTTAAGTTTATATGTTTTTGAACAGCATTAAATTTACAAGTTTTATAGTAACAATATAATACCTTATATATGTCGTCATAAGAATTACATAAAATCACAAATCTAACTCTAATGGAGCCAATCAGTAGTAGAACCATCATAGAGTGTGTACTCAATTAACAACTCATTATTTCTCTTCCCGCTTCAAAACATATTTTTTCCATTCATTTTTCTTATACGCTTTTGTATTTATAGTTTTAGAACCATGAGCTTTATCAATCGCTTATGTTGCTTTACTAACACCAGCTCTTAACATATGTTTTCACAACAATAGTTATTAAGGCTCATCCATAGTTTTTAATCTTTTCAAATTAAACTTCCTCAGACAAAGCGTCATCGTAATCCTGTAATTCTTCCATAATTTCTTTTAACCGTTCAATATTATTTATAAATTCGTCGTAAGATATTTCTTGATAGTTAAAAATCCCTTCACCGTATTCATCGCTATCAAATATTTTTACTTCTGCACCTAACTTCACCAAGTTATCAACTAACCCTTTTAAATTTTCCACATCATCAATATCATTTGCATCCGTTTCGGCAAAAATAATTTTGTTTTCAATTTTATTTTTTATCTCTGTAATTCCTAAACCAGTGTACTTTCTTAAGGGTACTACACATTTACTAAATGGAGCATTAGTGCTTATTTTAATTGCCATTCTACTCATCTATTATTCTCCTTTCAATTAAAATTCTTCTAAATAATTTGGATTAACAGGTCTACCAGGTGCATTATTACTATAGCTTCCGCCATGCCAACCCTTTAAATGTTCCCTACCTGTTACTGGATAAATTAATTCTCCTCTATTACTTATATGTGGATAATTCATAGCATTGTAAGTATGATGTCCAATTATTGATTGCCCATTATACTGAGGTTTCTTTCCTTTTAAAATCTCATGTATCTGTTCATTAGTCCAATCCCTTGTTGCAGGTTCTCCATCTAAAATTCTTTTCTTTTCTTGTTTCCAAAATTCATTAACCCCTGCAGCTCTTCTTTTTGAAAATCTTTTATCCCATTGATATCTTTTATATTCTTCTTTGGTTACTGTACGATTCTCAATCTTTTCTTTTATTTCTTTCTGCTGACCCCTACTCAAAGATTTGTATGGTGTAATTTTTGGTATTAAATCAAGTTCTGCTTGCAGTACCCTTTGGGCAATAATCTCTTCTCCTATTGCTACTTTTTTATTATCCAGTGCTTCACTCGTACCCCTAGCAAGAAACGCATCCTTCTCAGATTGCTTTGCGAGTAAGTAATTATCTGCCTTATTTGCGAGCGGAGTTTCTCCGGTCCTTGCCACAGTTGGAAGCCTTATACCTATACCCGGTAATTCAACTGATCCAAATTTTGTAGTCTCGACGACATCTGCCGCTTTTGCTCCCTGCTTCAGCGCTACTTGCCCAGGTGTTGTCAGCATTGCCGAGGCTACTGGGTTTTTCGCAATGTATTGTAGCTGGCGGAGCCTGTCTTGACCCTATTTTTTTGCTTGCCCTGCGACGTTTTTGACATTGCGACTTGTACCCGTTGCTACTTTGCCGACTTTCCCAACGACAGATAGGGGGATAATGGCTGTTCCGCCTCGGAGCCAACGCTCAGCGTCACCTAATTCTCGCTCTGATACGAGATCTATTCCTGTTACTGCACTGCCGATTTCGTAGGCTGCGAATAGTCCGCCGGCGACAACGCCCGCTGGTGGGCAGATGATGCCTAAACCGATTGTCACGACGATGGCAATAATGGCGAACCAAAACTCTTTTTTCTGTTGCTCGTCTTTTATACTAGTATACTCGAAAGCGCGCGTGTGTAGGGCGGCTTGGCGATAATCATCAGCAGAAATTTTTTGATCTTGATTGGCGAGTTGCCATTTTTCATATTCTTTCTGTAGCTGCTTCGCATAGACGGTTTTCCCCGTAAGTAAATCATCAATGGTGATAGCTTCCTTCACGTTTACACGTCCCATGGAGCTCTCTGTTATACCGAGCCGATTGACTGTGTTAAATTGCGTAATCGTCAAGTCGCGCATCGATTGGATGTAATGATCGATTTTTTCATGAAAAGGCTCATCTATTGTTGCGTGGACTACATTTCCCACTTCATTTGAAAAATCTTGCATCGTGTTAAATTTATTTTTAAGTTTAGTCGCTTTGGCCGCAAATTCCTTTGGCGTAAAAGTAATGACACCATCCGTATCTTTACTTTTAATATCGGCAGCTGCCTTACTTATAATTTCATCAACCTCTGTGTAAAGTTTAGCGATGCTCGGTTTTTCCACGAGGTAACCGATTGCTTCATCCACCTTCTTCCACTTACTTT
>JAVWKG010000126.1:0-8554 GCA_036638655.1 Lysinibacillus sp.
TCCGGGGGGCGTCCGATGAGCCGCTTCACTCGCTATGCTCGCTCCAGGGTCTCATCTAGGACGCTAATCCCCCAGGAGTCGCACAGCCTTCACTCCAATCAACCTGCATTCTCTAGTTAATATGCACTTTATCCAAATGTCATCCCTAATTTTGGTAATAATCCAGAAAAGTACATATTTCGATAGTGACCCACAACTATTAGTAAAGATATTAAAGCAAACTTTCATATTACAAATTTAAATTTCGCTTTAGCCGAATCGGAAATCAACCTCACACTTTGGTAACGAAACTAAAAAAGTCATTAATTGCAAAGTCTAGCTATGCAATTAATGGCTTTTCCCCAAGTGTGTTGATTAGGGAAACATTGTATAGTAATTCACCTACAGGTTGATTGCTTTACACTCAATACTAACCTTTATTATTACATTTTCAGTTGATTGTAGCTGAGGGTGCTCGACTCCTGCGGGATTAGCGATAAAGGAACAAAGGCTAAAAACGTCACGTCCTGTGACAATGCCTTTGTGACCAACATCCTGTTGTCCCGAGACCCTGCACGGAGCGCAAGCGGAGGAAGCGGCTCGGTGCTTGCCCGCGGAAAGCGAGCATCCCGTAGCGGAAATCAACTTCCCACTTTGATTTATTTGAACCCTTTTATGCCTGAGATGAACAGTGTTATTTGCATGTCGATGTATTCTTCAATGGAATGATGTTTGTGCAATGCCCATTTTCGGAATGCCCAGCTTTGGCCTTGAACAACTAAGTTGTTTGCGGCTAAGTGAATTTGTTTATCCGTCATGTGAATCTCCCCAGATTGCACACAACGTTTTAATAATCTTTCAATGACAGCTACCATTTCAAATTCTTTTTCGAATACATAGCGCTGCGCTTCTCTCGACAATGACTTTGTTTCCTGATACATAATCGTCAATTCATCCACCATGCTATCGATTTGCAAAAAATAGGCACGAATCATTTCTTGTAATTCTTCTAGCGTACCTGCTCTAATTTCGAAGCTAGATAATTGCGCCATTGCATTATGATAAATATCGTCACAAACGAGATACAGAACATCTTCCTTTGTACGAATATATTCATATAATGTACCAATGCTGAAGCCCGCCGCTTTAGCAATTTCTCTCGTTGTTGCACGATGGAAGCCTTTTTCTTTAAATAATTTAATAGCACCTTGAATCATTTGTTGCCGACGAATAGCAATCAGGTTTTCATCTTTTACAGTGGACTGCACTTGAGGCCTTCTATTTTTTTCAGTCATAAATTACTTCGTTAGCATACGCGAAATAACGAGGCGTTGAATTTCTTGCGTACCTTCATAAATTTGTGTGATTTTCGCATCACGCATAAAGCGCTCAACTGGGTAATCCTTCGTATAACCATAGCCACCAAATACTTGAACTGCCTCTGTCGTTACATTCATCGCAGTATCACCAGCCATTAACTTTGCCATTGCCGATGCTTTTCCATATGGTAAATTATTCGTCTCTAACCACGCTGCTTGGTACGTTAGCAGTCTTGAAGCTTCAATGGATGTTGCCATATCAGCTAATTTAAAGGATACCCCTTGGTTTGCTACGATTGGCTTCCCGAATTGGACACGCTCTTTTGCATAATCAACAGCTGCATCTAGTGCACCTTGAGCAATCCCTACCGCTTGAGCTGCAATCCCATTGCGTCCACCATCAAGTGTAGTCATTGCAATTTTGAAGCCCTCTCCTTCTGCTCCTAGCATGTTTTCTTTTGGCACACGACAGTTATCGAAAATAATTTCTGTCGTAGGAGATGAACGAATACCTAACTTTTTCTCTTTCTTTCCTACTGAAAAACCTTCAAATCCTGCTTCCACGATAAATGCAGTAGTACCATTTCTCGCTTCCGGATCTGTTACGGCAAATACGATATATGTATCTGCAACGCCACCATTTGTAATGAAAATTTTCGAACCATTTAAAACATAGTCGTCACCATCTAGCGTTGCATAAGTTTTCATTCCACCTGCGTCAGAGCCTGAGCCCGCTTCTGTTAAACCGTAAGCTCCGATATGCTTGCCCTCAGCCATTGGACGAAGATACTTTTGCTTTTGCTCTTCTGTACCAAATTTGTATAACGGCCATCCCGCAAGTGAAGTATGCGCTGATAACGTTACCCCTGTTGAAGCACAGACACGTGATAATTCTTCAACTGCAATGACATATGCTAAATAATCAAAACCTGCCCCACCATATTCTTCAGGCCATGGAATACCTGTCAAACCTAGCTCCGCCATTTTGTCAAAAATAGCACGATCGAATTCTTCATTTTCATCGCGTTCTGCTGCTGTTGGTGCTACTTCATTTTCCGCAAAGTCACGAATCATTTCACGTAATTGTTCATGTTCTTCTGATAGTTGAAAATTCATTTGTCATATCCCCTTTTATTTAAGTAAATATTTACTAATTACTATTTTTTGAATTTCACTTGTACCCTCATAAATTTCCGTCACCTTTGCATCACGGAAAAAACGTTCTACCGGGTAATCTTCTGTGTAGCCATAGCCGCCAAAAATTTGTACTGCTTCAATTGCTGTTTGCATGGCTGTTCTGGAGGCGAATAGTTTTGCCATGGATGCTTCTTGTGCGCAAGCTAAGCCTTTTGCTCGAAAATCAGCTGCTCGGTAAACTAGCAATCTTGCAGCCTCTACTGCTGTTGCCATATCTGCTAGCTTAAAACCTACACCTTGCTGCATGGCAATTGGTTTACCAAACTGCTCACGCTCTTTTGCATATTGCGTAGCCGCTTCAAGTGCTGCTTCTGCTATACCTAAACTTTGAGCTGCAATACCGATACGCCCCGCATCCAAGTTTGCCATGGCAATTTTGAATCCTTCACCTTCCGCACCTAGTAAATTACCCGCTGGTACAACCATATTGTCAAAAGTGAGCTGCACCGTGCGAGAGCCATGTAAGCCCATCTTCACTTCATCTTTCCCGACAATTAACCCCGGCGTATCTTTTCCCACGATGAACGCTGAAATTCCACGCGTTTTATGTTCCGAATTAGTTGAAGCAAAAACGATATAGACATCTGCTTCTCCACCATTTGTAATGAATACTTTCGAGCCATTTATGATGTAATTGTCGCCATCTTTTATCGCTTTCGATTGTAGTGACCCTGCATCAGAACCAGCACTTGGCTCTGTTAAACAAAATGCACCTAAGTATTCGCCTGACGCTAATTTCGGTACATAATGCTGTTTTTGCTCTTCATTACCAAAGTAAACGATCGGATTTGTACCTACAGACGTATGCACCGACAAAATAACACCTACCACTGCACTTACTTTAGATAATTCATTAATCGCGATAATGTACGATGTGAAGTCCATCTCTGAGCCGCCCATACTTTCAGGAACAGTAATTCCCATCAAGCCCAAGTCTCCCATTTGTGTCAGCAACTCTCGCGGAAATTCACCAGCTTCCATACGTGCTACCCATGGCTCAATCTTTTCTTTCGCAAAACTCCTTACCATATCTCGCATCATTAATTGTTCATCTGTAAATTGTAAATGCATTTATTCAGTCACCCCTCAGACCTCGTTATTCGTAAACGTAGAAGCCTCTGCCTGATTTTTTGCCTAACCAGCCGGCTGCTACATATTTGCGGAGCAGTGGACATGGTCGATATTTACTATCCCCTAAGCCTTCATGTAGGATTTCCATAATCGATAGACATGTATCTAATCCGATGAAATCAGCTAATGTCAGTGGTCCCATTGGATGATTCATGCCAAGTTTCATGACATCATCAATTGCTTCTTTTGTCGCAACACCTTCATACAATGCGTAAATAGCTTCGTTAATCATCGGCAGTAAAATACGGTTCGCTATGAAGCCTGGAAAATCATTTACTTCTACTGGTGTTTTTGCTAGTTTCAGCGTCATTTCTTCAACCGCTTGGTATACTTCATCCGCCGTTGCTAACCCGCGAATTACTTCTACAAGCTTCATGACAGGCACTGGATTCATAAAGTGCATGCCGATTACTTGCTCAGGACGTTTTGTCACTGCTGCCATTTCAGTAATTGGCAATGAAGATGTATTCGTCGCTAAAATTGCATGGGCTGGTGCAATACCATCCAGCTGTTTGAAAATCGACTGCTTTACTTCCATATTTTCAACAGCCGCTTCAATGACAATATCGACGTCGCTTGCATCTTGAATATCCAGTGACATTGTAATACGGCCTAATATGGCTACCTTTTCTTCTTCCGTTTTACGGCCTTTTTCCACATCACGCTTTAAATTTTTCGTAATTACGCCTATGCCACGCTCATAAAACTCTTGCTTCATATCATTTAGCTTGACGTCATACCCTGCTTGCGCACAAACTTGTGCAATACCAGAGCCCATTTGACCCGCACCTATGACCATCACTTTTTGAATACACATCATACATTCCCCTTTGCTTTTGGCACTTCAATCATGATTGCATCCCCTTGACCGCCACCAGAGCAAATCGCCGCAATGCCAATTCCACCACCACGTCTTTTCAACTCATGCGCCAAAGTTAAAATAATTCGTGCCCCCGATGCCCCAATTGGATGACCAAGAGCTACTGCGCCACCGTTAACATTCACTTTTTCTAGGTCGAGTCCAGCTAGCTGATTGCTAACCAGCGCAACTGCTGCAAATGCTTCATTAATCTCGATTAAATCAATTGCTGCTAAAGTTTTGCCCGTTTTTTCTAGAAGCTTTGTTATAACTAGCCCTGGTGTTTGAGGGAAATCCTTTGGCTCAATCGCCATTTCCGCATGTCCGATAATAACTGCTAGTATTTCCTTATCCTCTCGCAATGCTCGCCCCTCGTTCATTAATACAAGTGCACACGCACCGTCATTCACCCCTGGTGCATTACCAGCTGTAATTGTGCCATCCTTATCGAAAGCCGGTTTTAGTTTTGCGAGCGCTTCCACAGTTGTGCCAGTCCGTGGTGCTTCGTCTATTTCTACCAGAAGCGATTCACCTTTACGCTGCAGCACTTCGACAGGAACGATTTCCTCTGCAAAATAGCCCTTATCAATTGCTGTTAATGCACGCGCATGACTTCTCGCAGACCAAGCATCCTGCTCTTCACGACTTAACGAAAACTCTGCCGCCGTCGCATTACCGTAACTACCCATATGCGGTCTTACTTGATCGAAAGCGCAAGACAAGCCATCATAAATCATGCCATCTACCATCGTAGAATCACCCATGCGTAAACCAGTCCGACCATTTAACAAATAATAAGGTGCATTCGACATAGACTCCATACCTCCAGCGACAATTACTTCTTCGTCCCCTAAACGAATCAGCTGATCAGCTAACGTCACTGCGCGCATACCAGAAGCACAAACCTTATTAATCGTCTCTGTTTTCACAGAGGTCGGCACACCCGCTTTAATGGATGCCTGCCTTGATGGAATTTGTCCCTGCCCACCTTGTAATACCGTACCTAAAATTATTTCATCAACTTCAGCCGCTGGTACATTCGCTTTTCCAAGCGCCCATTTTATCGCAACAGCGCCTAAATCACTTGCACTTTTAGCGCTTAAACTACCACCGAATTTACCGAAAGCTGTTCTCGCTCCTGCTACTATTACTGTTCTATTCAAGTAAAACACCCCTTTGCTTTACGCATTTCAAAGTAATACTAGACGTACGTTTCCCCATACTTTTCATTAGCGACTGAACGCTCGCTCAACTAATGTCGATAAAAAATGGGAGTCATTATGAACTCCCATCTACACTTTATTCTATTCTACAAAACAAGTAATATTTACGCAATTTAAATTTTTCTGACAAATTATTTATATTTAACATTTTACTGCTCTGTCTCAGTATTTTGAGCTGGTGTTTTTATTTCAACTTGAACTTCCTCAAGCTCAGCTGTAGCCATTTCCTCTTCCGTTATTTCTTCTACTGGCTCTACTTGACCACTTCCAAACACAGAACGCTCTAACAGCTCAGCAATATCGTAAGTGCCAATTGTGTCTTCTACTTCCTTGGCCTTCGTACCATCTTCTAACATCGTCAAGCAGTACGGACAACCTGAAGAAATGACCGATGCATTCGTTGCTATTGCTTGCTCTGTACGTGCGACGTTAATACGATTACCAACATGTTCTTCCATCCACATTAGTCCACCACCTGCACCACAGCACATGGCTGTATCCCGGTTACGCTCCATTTCCACAAGCTTCACACCTGGAATACCTCGTAAAATTTCACGCGGTGCATCATAGACGTCATTGTAACGACCTAAGTAACAAGAATCATGGAAGACAATTGTTTCTTCCACTTCATAGTTCATCACAATGCGACCTTCTTCAATCAGTTCATTTAACAGCTCTGTATGGTGATAGACTTCACCTTTCCAACCAAAATCTTGGTATTCATTTTTGAAAATATTGTAGGCATGCGGGTCAATCGTGACGATTTTCTTCACATCATTTTTCTCAAACTCATCAATATTTGCTGTCGCTAACTCTTGGAACAGAAATTCATTTCCTAGACGACGTGGTGTATCACCTGAGTTTTTTTCTTTATTGCCTAAAATCGCAAATTTCACACCTGCATGATTTAGTAAACGAGCGAAGGCTAGGGCAATTTTTTGAGAGCGATTATCGAAAGCACCCATTGAGCCCACCCATAATAAATAATCCATTTCCTCGCCTGATTTTTTTAGTTCCTTCACTGTTGGAATATTAATAGAAGGATCTAAATCACGCCAGTTTTCTTTCTCTTTACGATTTAACCCCCATGGATTTCCTTGACGCTCAATATTCGTCATAGCGCGCTGTGCGTCTGGATTTACCTTCCCTTCAGTCATCGTTAAATAACGGCGAAGGTCAATAATTTTATCGACATGCTCGTTCATAACTGGGCATTGATCTTCACAGTTACGGCAAGTCGTACATGCCCAAATCTCTTCCTCTGTAATGACATCACCGATCAACGATGGACTATAAATATCTTCAGTCACCGCACCTTCAGCACCAGCTGCCATTGCCAGCTGATTGCCTTTTGTATTCGTGAATAGTTGATAAGGTACCCATGGCTTTTGCTTTGTCACAACAGCACCTGTATTTGTTAAATGATCTCGCAACTTCACGATTAAATCCATTGGTGACAACATTTTACCTGTTCCTGTTGCTGGACACATATTTGTACAACGACCACATTCAACACAAGAATATAGATCGAGCATTTGCTTTTGCGTAAAGTCTTGAATACGACCGACACCAATTGACGGCATATCTTCTTCCGTCTCTGCTTCTTCAAGTGCCTCAAAATCGATTGGTGTTAATGTAACCGTGCGATCCAAGCGATTCATATAAACATTGATAGGACTGACGATTAAATGGAAGTGCTTCGATTGCGGAACATACACTAAAAACGTTAATAAAATTAGTAAATGCGCCCACCACATTACATAAAAAACAGTAGCCGCAGCTGTTTCAGGTAAGAAGCTGAAGATAGCTGCAATACTTGATGCAATAGGCTCGGTATATGTTAAGCCCTCACCATGCCAAATTAAGCCCATACCATTTGCCATTAATGTTGAAACCATTAGACCACCGATGAAAAGCAACACTAAGCCATTTTTCCAGCCTCGCTTTAAACGAACAAGCTTTTCAACATATCGGCGATAAAATGCCCATACTACGGCAATTAAAATCATCAGCACGACAAGCTCCTGTGTGAAAGTGAACACACCATAAAAAATACCTAGTGGTAAATGTGATTCAGGTGCTAGCCCTTTCCAAATCAAATCAACAGCACCTAACTGCACCATCAAAAAGCCATAGAAAAACATAACGTGAATTAAACCACTTTTTGGATCTTTGAGCAGCTTATTTTGACCAAGTACATTGACCATTAAATAACGAATACGTTCTTTAATACTTTCGTCAAATTCCACCTTTTTCCCTAGTTGTACAAACTGATAACGTGTTTTAAGTAAATATGTAAATAATCCAAGTGCATAGAGCACAACAAGTACCGTTATAATCCAGTTTGCTATTAATAATGAACTCATCTTGCTTTCCCCCTTTTATCTCTCGCAAACTCCCACCCTCATTGAAAGTTAACAAATCCTATGTCGCATAATTGCTAGTAATTACTTATATGTCTGGCATTTTATCACTATAATCACATTTTAATAATGAATGAGCATTCAGTCAACAGAAAATATAAAAAATCAGATAATTTAAAAGGTGATGCTTATTTTTTGAAAAAATTGCACATAACACGTTTTATAATGAAAGATTTTTATCCTGTTCAAATCGAAGTTTATCACGCAGGAAACTCGTTTTATCCACATCCAGGTCTCATATTACACATTTGACACACTTTTCGACAACACCAACTCGAGCAAAATAGCGACAACACTAAAAGTTATACTTATCTTTAAGATAAACCTCATCTGTATCGTCTAGGGCTGATTTCCGTTCCGGCTGCGCGCTTTCCGGGGGGCGTCCGATGAGCCGCTTCACTCACTATGCTCGTTCCAGGGTCT
>JAVWKG010000127.1:0-3615 GCA_036638655.1 Lysinibacillus sp.
GGATAATACCCGACATCGGTGATACAGCACCAGTTTTAATATTTGTTGCCGTACGAGCGATTGCCCCAGTTGCTGGGATTCCACCGAATAAGGGTGTAATAATGTTGGCTACCCCTTGTCCAACAAGCTCTCGATTACTATTATGCTTACTATTTGTCATACCATCTGCGACAACTGCTGATAAAAGGGATTCAATTCCCCCTAGCATCGCAATGACAAAGGCAGGTCCAATTAATAGCTGAATACGTTCAAATGTAATTTCAGGTATCCCAAACTGCGGTAACGTATTTGGAATACTACCATATGCTGTCGCAATCGTAGCTACTTGCCCAGAAAAAAACACCGTAGCTATCACTGTCGAAGCAACAATGCCAGCCAATGGTCCTGGTATCTTCGGGAAAACTTTTGGTGTAAGAAGCATCGTAATAAAACAAATGACCGCGATTACAATGCTATATAAATTAGTTGTGTTTATATGAAGGGCTAATTCTTTTATATTGGCTAAAAATTGTTCATGTCGTTCAATATCGGTTAGTCCTAAAAAATTTGCAATTTGTCCTATGAAAATCGTAACGGCAATGCCGGCTGTAAAACCAATCGTGACAGGTCGAGGGATGAATTTTATTAAAGTTCCTAGTTTAAAAATCCCCATTAGACATAGTAGTATGCCTGCCATCAAACCCGCTAATAATAAATTCTCGTAACCATATGTTAATACGATTCCTAAAAGAATAGGCACAAAAGCGCCTGTTGGACCCCCTATTTGATATTTCGAGCCCCCAAATAAAGAGATAAGAATTCCAGCAATACACGCTGTGTAAATCCCATACTCTGGTTTGACACCCGAAGCGATTGCAAAGGACATCGCTAGCGGAATCGCCACAATTCCAACAATAGTCCCTGACAGTAAATCTTTTTTAAAATGCTCGACAGAATATCCTTCAAACCGTCCTGTAAATAACATTTTCATATTAAAAAAATCCCCCCGAAACATTATTCCCCACGCAGCATAAGGTTAATTTCCGTTTTGGCTAGGCGCCTTTCGAAGGGCATCCAATGAGCCGCATAGCCAAAACGGAAATCAACTATCCTTCTATAATCAAACACCACCCCTAGATTTTTAGTAACAAACCCATTATATTCAAATGTCTGAATATTTATAATATTAAACTAAAACAATTATTTTTCAATATTAAAATAGAAAAAAGCGAGAAAATCAGCTATATTTATAGCCTTTTACCCGCTTTAAACGTTATTTTCATACACTCAATTCATAAACTCACTTACTCATAGTATTCATTTCTACTCTATTTCTAATTGGGCGATCGTATATTAAACACGGAATAATTGCTATACATAGTACAACAACTAGTATCGATACAAGTGCGACCATACCGTATTGATCGACAACGATTCCTCCAACAAGTGGTCCAATCATTCGTCCACCTGTTGCAGCGCTATTAATAATCCCTTGGTAAAAACCTTGTTTCCCTTCTGGTGCCAACTGATTTGCGATTGTTGGCATTACAGGTGTATAAAACATTTCTCCAAATGTCAGCACAATCATAGCAGCTGCAAACATTTTAAAATCATCTGCAAATGCCACAATGCCAAATGAAATAGCTACTAACACAAGACCAAAAACTAGTTGTCGCTTCAAATGATTTTCCCAATGACGCACAAGAGGTCGAATCAGTGGTTGCGCAACAACAATTAGTAGACCATTAATTGTCCATAATAAGCTATATTGTTTTAAGCTTAAACCTAAATCTTGTGTATAAGATGAAATTGTCGCACTCCATTGTGAATAGGCTAACCAACATAAGACAAGAGAACTGCTTAAAATAAGTAAGCCATATAGTGGTGCCTTATCAACAACTAATTTGCGTTCGGTCGATACCTTTTTTCGTTCAGTACCCGTGACATCAAATCTTTTATATGTAAATAATGCTAAACTTAATAATAGAACATACATACATAAATTCACTATAAACACATGATCAAAACTACTATCCGCCACAAGCCCCGCAAGTGCCGGACCAATCGCTACACCTACATTTTGAGCTAAATACATCGCATTAAAAGTTTTTCGTCCACCTTCTGGCCATACTTTACCAGCTAGTGCAAACATATTCGGAAAGACGATTCCACTACTAAAACCAAGTGCTATTAACAGCCATACATATTGAGGCCAATCATGCCATATCGTCAAACATATTAAGGTCGCAACTGTTAAAAATATCCCTAGCATAATAGATTTATAGCCACCAATTCTATCAAATAAATAACCACCAAGTAAATTCCCTAGTACACCCGCTGCAGAATTGAGCATCAGTACAAAACCTGCGACAGCCAATGATTTCCCAAGATAATCATGCATATAGATAGCATTCAAAGGCCAAAGAAAAGAGTTACCTACTGTATTAATAAGCATCCCAATAATTAATAACCAAACACTTTTTGGCATTCCCTAACCTCCCTTACTCAAACACTCTAATTAGCAATTTTATGGCTTTTTTCTCCAATATACAAGATAAAAAATTTCACCATTACTATTAAGAAAAGTATTCCTTCATGACGGAATTCCACAGGCATGATAAAATATACTGTTAGAGGAGTGAAAAGCATGACAGAAACAAACTTTCCTTTTCCTTCTGAAGGGAAAAGATATTATACGTGGAATCGCTATTTACGCGACCACTTTGGCCATAAAGTCTTTAAAGTAGCACTTGATGCTGGCTTTGACTGCCCAAATCGTGATGGCACGGTAGCCTTCGGTGGTTGTACTTTTTGTAGTGCAGCAGGCTCAGGTGATTTCGCCGGCAATAAAGTAGATTCAATCGACGTACAATTCGCAGAAATACGCGATAAAATGCATCAAAAATGGAAAGACGGAAAATATATGGCGTACTTCCAAGCATATACAAATACTCACGCACCGCTTCCTGTTTTAAAGGAAAAATTCGAAGCCGCCCTTGCACAAGAAGGTGTTGTTGGCTTGTCCATTGCGACCCGCCCAGATTGTCTACCAGACGATGTGGTCGAATATTTAGCAGAATTGAATGAGCGCACATATTTATGGGTGGAACTCGGTCTTCAAACAGTCCATGAAAAAACAGCGAACCTTATTAACCGCGCACATGACTATGTAACTTATATAGAAGGTGTTGAAAAACTACGTAAACATGGGATCCGTGTATGTTCACATATCATTAATGGACTTCCTCTCGAAGACTATGACATGATGATGGAAACCGCTCGTGAAGTGGCAAAGCTTGATGTCCAAGGCATTAAAATCCACTTACTTCATTTATTAAAAGGAACGCCAATGGTAAAACAGTATGAAAAAGGTATGCTCGAATTTTTAGACCAAGACGTCTATACAAAACTTGTAGCAGACCAGCTAGAATTATTACCACCAGAAATGGTCATCCATCGCATCACTGGAGATGGGCCGATTGATTTAATGATCGGACCTATGTGGAGTGTAAATAAGTGGGAAGTGTTAAACGGCATTGACGCTGAGCTAGAAAAACGCGGTAGTTGGCAAGGCAAATTTTATAACGCTGAGGTAACAAAATGAAGTTACAACGCGTTTTGCAATATGCTCAAAAG
>JAVWKG010000127.1:3625-8483 GCA_036638655.1 Lysinibacillus sp.
AACTGCTGGAAACGGACATGACACTTTATTTTTAGCACAGCTCGTTGGTGATGATGGACAAGTGTTTGCCTTTGATGTACAAAAAAGCGCAGTCGATGCTACGCTAAATCGCTTGCTCGATAATGCACTGGAGCATCGTGCACTCGTTCTTCATGCCGGAC
This sequence comes from Lysinibacillus sp., assembly GCA_036638655.1. GTDB lineage: Bacteria > Bacillota > Bacilli > Bacillales_A > Planococcaceae > Lysinibacillus. The sequence goes on from JAVWKG010000127.1 coordinate 3,787, forward strand.
ATGAACAGGTAGCAAAATATGTCCAAAAGCCAGTAGCAGCTGCTATTTTCAATCTTGGTTATTTACCCGGTAGCGACCATGATATTATCACAAGACCTAACACTACGATTCAAGCAATTCAAGCATTGCTCGATCTACTAAAAGTGGGTGGCGTCATTGTACTCGTTATTTATCACGGACATGAAGGTGGAAAAGAAGAGCGTGATGCAGTTATTGACTACGTCAGTGCATTGCCCCAAAAATATGTACACGTACTACGCTATGAATTTCTAAACCAACAAAATGACCCACCATTTATCATTGCATTAGAAAAAGTTAAAGCATTACCTACTAATTAAGAAGACTAAAAAGAGACTATGAAATTTTCATAGCCTCTTTTTTCTTATTTATTTTTACGTTTTTCGTTGTAGTCAACCCAGAAGTCTGCACCTTTAATCCCTAGTTTACGAGGATCGAAGACAGGGTCTTTGCCTTCTTTTTTCTGTTTATCGTAATCTTTCAATGCCACAAGGGCCGGCTTCATAATGATTAATATCGCAATGACATTAATCCATACCATTAAGCCTAAACCAACATCACCCATTGCCCACGCAAGATCAGATGTACGAACTGTGCCGTAAAAGGCTGCAGCTAAAATAGCAATCTTCGCAATCCAAATGAAAACTTTCTCTGTTTGCCCCCTAAATAAATAGGCCACATTCGTTTCAGCAATATAGTAATAAGCCATAATTGTCGTAAAGGCGAAGAAGAATAATGCAATTGCTACGAATGGTGCACCAAAGCCCGGTAATGAAGATTCAACAGCATACTGTGTATACGCAGCACCTTCTTTAATGCTCTTCGCAAACGTCATTTGCTCTTCACCTGTTAAGCCGCCTTGATTGAATTCACCGACATGAATAAATGGTTCAGTGCCTTCAGCCGCTTTTTCATCTTGAACATTATACATACCTGTGAATAAAATCATAAAGGCTGTCGCCGAACAAATTAATAATGTGTCAATGTAAACTGAAGCTGCTTGCACTAACCCTTGTTTAGCAGGATGCGATACTTCTGCTGCAGCTGCAGGATGTGGACCAGTTCCTTGACCAGCTTCATTTGAATAAATACCACGTTTTACACCCCAAGCAATAGCTGAACCGATTATACCGCCGAAAATTTCCTCTGCACCAAATGCACTTTTGAAAATCAACGCAATAACAGATGGTACTTCTGAAATGTTCATCGCAATAATGACAACTGCCATAATCACATAAGCTAAGGCCATGAAAGGTACAATAATTTGTGCAGCATTCGCAATCCATTTAACGCCACCAATAATAATTCCACCTAATAACAAAACAATAAGAAGACCTGTAATCCATGTTTCAAGACCGAAAGCGTTTTCAACCGCAACTGCAATAGCATTCGATTGTACACCTGGCATTAATATAAGCATCGCAATTAACGCAGCAACTGCGAAGGTAATAGCAAACCACTTTTGTCCCATCCCTTTTTCAATATAAAAGGCTGGACCACCACGATATTCAGTTTCCTTCTCTTCTTTATAAATCTGCGCTAATGTCGATTCAACATAAGCAGTCGCTGCACCAATGAAGGCAATTGCCCACATCCAAAACACTGCACCAGGTCCACCCATTCCGATCGCAGTAGCAGTACCTGCGATGTTACCTGTACCTACACGACCCGATAATGCGATGGATAAAGCTTGGAATGAAGAAATCCCTTTTTCAGATTTCTCTCCCTTAAACATTAAGGTAAACATATCCTTAATGTATCGTACTTGGACAAACCGTGTAATAATTGTAAAAAATAAACCAACTAGTAAAATGCCATAAATAAACCACGGTCCCCATAATATATCATTAAGTTTTCCGACAATTAACTCCATCTTATCCCTCCCCTTTATTAATTTTCCTATTCAAGACATTATACTATTACATTTTTCTGAAAATTACAACATTATTTTCAGATTCATATTATCTTGAAAAATTATTTTTAATATAGGGAGAACAGTAGATTATTTAATAAAATAACCTACTGAGCGGAGTACATTATTCATAAAATCCCTCATATAAATAAATATCTCTTCACGATCATTTTCGTGAAATAGATTATGATAATTGTTAGACCATTCCTTAAATTGAATTTCCGTTAGATCCTGCTGAAAAAGCCAGTGACGAGACATTCTTGCATCTGCAATAACATCTTTTTCACCAGTCATCACAAGCACCGGCTTATTCGGAAACTCTTCTTTTGGTACAATAAGTATGTTTTTCATCAACATTTGTAATTCTCGATACCATTTAACCGAGACTACTGTCAGGAAAGGAAATTCGTCTTTCATCTCTTCTTTCCCTTCACCACCACGTGTTAACTTAGCATAATCAATCTCGTGTGTAATTTTCATATTTGCTGTCAATGCACTTAAACTTGTTAATGCATTCGACATTTTACCAGGCTGCAATTTTAAATTTAGCCAAGGCGAACTTAAAATGACCCCAGCACACTCATATTTTTTCTTTTGCATTATTTGAATAGCTAATGTAGCCCCTAAACCATGTCCTAGTAAGAAGACTGGCAACTCGTAGGAAAAGGCATTTTCTATTAGCTGTTTTGTGAACCGAGTATAATCCTTGAAATCTTCATCATGCGCTCTTGCAAATTTCGCTTGTTCTCCATGACCAGGTAAATCCCCCATCACAACGTGGAAGCCTTCTACTCTCAGTTTCTCTATTAGCCATGCGTACCAACGGTGATTTTCATATGCACCATGTAGTATTGCAATTACGGCTTTTGCTTGTCCTTCAGCTTCCCATCTCCACATTTATTACGTCCTCCTAAAATCTATACTTGCCTCTATTATTTTATCGACTAGTACGAAAATATTTATTTCATATTTCTAATAACCAATACATTTGATACGATAATATTACATCATCGAAAGAAAAGAGGCGATTATCATGATTTATCCTTTTAAAGATAAAACTCCAAACATTGACCCATCTGCATTTATCGCGGATTTTGCAACCGTTACTGGCGATGTGACAATCGGAGCTGATACAACAATTTGGTTTAATACTGTCATTCGCGGAGATGTGTCTCCTACTATTATCGGCAAACGTGTCAGCATTCAAGACCTTTGCTGCTTACATCAAAGCCCTAAATATCCTTTAATTATTGAGGATGAAGTAACCGTTGGCCATCAAGTAACTCTACATAGCTGCACAATTAAAAAAAATGCACTCATCGGCATGGGCTCCATCATTTTAGACGGTGCTGAAATCGGCGAGGGTGCTTTTATTGGTGCAGGAAGTCTTGTACCTCCAGGAAAAGTAATTCCACCAAACTGCCTAGCATTAGGTCGACCTGCAAAAGTGGTCCGCGAGTTGAATGCAGAAGACAAAGAAGATATGGAGCGTATTGTTCGCGAATATGTTGAAAAGGGACAATACTACAAATCGCTACAAAAATAACAAGCACAAGTATAAAACACATCGAGTTGTTTAAAATAACAATTCGATGTGTTTTTCTATTTAGTTGCCCTAGCTCAAGCAATCTTTTTAAATTTACAAATTAAAAAGGTTGTCCAAACTGTAATAGTTACAGCTCGAACAACCAAAACGCATTCCTGCAAGGAAATTTTAGACCATATCATTATAAACATTGATGTTAACAAGTTGCAACTTAATTAACAACTCTTTATGCATTAATCGAAAAAATATGTTACTGCTTGCGTATACTATTACAAACCTGCTTTTGTTTTTAGTACGTCTGCTTTATCTGTATTTTCCCAAGGAACATTTAAATCTGTGCGTCCAAAATGACCATATGCCGCTGTTTGCTTGTAGATTGGACGACGTAGGTCAAGCATTTTAATGATGCCCGCTGGACGAAGGTCGAATAATTCACGTACCCATTCAACCATTTCACCTTCTTGTGCTTTACCAGTTCCGAACGTATCAATTGCAATTGATACAGGCTGTGCAACACCAATCGCATAAGCTAACTGTACTTCTGCACGATCTGCAAGTCCTGCTGCAACAATGTTTTTCGCTACGTAACGTGCAGCATATGCCGCCGAACGATCTACCTTTGTAGCATCTTTACCAGAGAATGCACCACCACCATGACGCGCATAACCTCCGTAAGTATCTACGATGATTTTACGGCCTGTTAAACCTGCATCACCTTTAGGTCCACCAATAACAAAGCGTCCTGTCGGGTTGATGAAATATTTAGTATTGTCATCAAGTAGTTCAATTGGTACAACTGGTGCAATGACAAACGCTTTTAAATCCGTTTGAATTTGTTCTAACGTTACCTCTTCATCATGTTGAGTTGAAATAACAATTGTATCCACACGAACTGGTTGATTATTTTCATCATACTCAACTGTTACTTGTGTTTTACCATCTGGACGTAAGTAAGTGAGTTCACCTGATTTACGTACTTCTGTAAGACGACGAGCTAATTTATGAGCTAAGCTAATTGGTAATGGCATTAACTCTGGTGTTTCGTTACAAGCATAACCGAACATTAAACCTTGATCTCCCGCACCAATTGCTTCGATATCTTCATCTGTCATCGTTCCTTCACGTGCTTCTAATGCTTGGTCAACACCTTGTGCGATATCAGCTGATTGCTCACCGATTGCAACTAGTACAGCTAGGTTTTCAGCATCAAAGCCGTATTTA
>JAVWKG010000128.1:0-8467 GCA_036638655.1 Lysinibacillus sp.
ACTCATTTTCTCACCTCCTATTTCTTTTTCATACTATTCACAGAACAGACTAAGGAGCTAGACAATATCCCTAGTCTTCTAGATATTGTTTTGAAAATGAATTTTTTCTAGGATGATAACGAAAATGATTTTAATCTACTGCTAATGAAGAGGGCAGTTGAAATTTGAAAACGCAAAAAATCCTCTTTCGGTCCATATAAAGACGAAAAGAGGATTTCTTTTGTATCCAGTTTGATACGAAGCAAGTGATTATGCTACGAAACGTTTGTTCATGCGCATTAAGCCATAAATCGCAAAGAATAAGCCAGCTGTAACAATCGATAAAATAACGTAAAGAACGGCTTTGCCCGTCTCACCCGACCAACGATACATTAATACATACGAGTAATAAATAACAAAACCAGCCATAACGAGTGAAGCAACAAGACCGATAAGTGGAATTAATGACACAATGAACAAGCCGAAATAAATCAGTGTGTTCTTTTTTGCAGTAGCACGAGTAGTTGCCGCATCATCACTAATAGCAGTTAATAAGAACAAACTGTATATATTCGCAATCGGAATCCAAGCGAAATAAGCAAGATCTTTAAAGCCATTCGTTTTAGAAGCATTATAAAAAATCAGTGCACTTATGAAGTACCCAATAATAGCTAAAACAAGCATCACTAAAATAGCAACAATCAGTATACCGCCAAGCATCGCATCATATTCACTATAACTAGAATCAATAACCATCAAAAAACCTCCTTTTCAAATAAATCCTTTACAATCATAACAATACTAGGTTATTAAATCTATCCCATTTTTTGTGTGAAAGCATGAATAGCAAGCAAGTTTTTTCATATGCAATGGTACTGTGCTTAATACGCATGAATAATTACATTAGCTTTTTAGTTAAATATTACTAGTTATTAAGTGGAAATACGCACCATTATGTATAATAATAGGTAGTGATTCGGAATTCACCTTCATTCAGTAACTTAAAAGTGATGGGTTTAAACATGCATGCATTTTATTAACTAGTAGAAGGGGTGCAATATGTCGTTACTCGTATTTTTAGTAATTGTAGCTGCAAGTGTCGTGTTTTATTTTAAACAGAAAAATTATCGTGAAAGTGCCTATTATAAAATGACGGATGATGGGATGCTTGCAGTGATGTTCAATAAGGGAAAATACGGGGAGTATTTAACATCGCGTATTATTGAAAAGCATGCACTGCAAAGTCATAAGCAATTAGTCAATGTCTACGTGCCCAAGAGAAATTCTGAGGAAATGACAGAACTCGATTTAGTGTATATCGATCGAACAGGTGTATATGTCATCGAATCGAAAAACTATAGCGGTTGGATTTTCGGCAATGAAGCCCAGCAAAAATGGACACAAACAATGCCTAATAAGAAAAAATTCAAATTTTACAACCCCATTCGCCAAAACGCCACACATATCCGTGCCATTCAAGATTTCCTCGTGCTACCGAACGAAGCGATCCATTCGGTTATTGTCTTTAGCGAACGTTGTGAGCTAAAAGCAATTGAGGTCACTTCCAAAAATGTGCATGTGTTAAAGCGTGAACAGCTAAAGAAGTTTATACAAACTCGAAATAATACAGCACAGCAATTTTTCAGCCAAGCAGATATTGAAGTAATTTATAGTAAGCTACTGCCTCAAATGCAAGTTTCGGAGGTAGTGAAAAAACAACATATCCAAACGGTTCAGCGGAAATATCAGAAGTGAAGGAAGAAGGTTTTGTATTTAAAGGGTCCCCAGATCAAAATATTCACATTTATTCTGAGTAAGTTAAAATCGTGAGGTTCATTCGTTTTCCACGAACAATTCGCAAATACATTTTCTTTGCAACGTCGAAAAGCCCATTTGTTAAAATTGATATACAACTTAATTATAAATATGTGTCAAATGAGGACTAAAGAACTGGAATGGCGCTTATTTTAAAATATGTTGTATATCAAAATCGAACATTTGCAAAAATTCGAGTTTGTGTAAGTCTCCCTGAAAATTCACCTGTTTAAAATCGAGCATGACCTTGATTCATTTTGAAGAAAAATGCGGTATACGGAAAGATCATTATTTCATTCAAATCAAGAGAAGGAATTCTTCTCACTGCTCCACTGCGTTAGCAATGTTATGAAGTGGATTTTTGAATAGAAGTTGATATATAAACGTTTTGAAGCATTTTTGAATGAATAACATTTTAAAATCGTTGTTCCATTTCTATTATGAAATACAGCTAATTTACTCGGAGGAAGTGAGGGTTTGTAACATTTTTCGGGAAATTAGTAGGCGAGTTAAACCTGCCAATAGAGCAATGTTAAATGAGCCAGATGCTTATAAAATCAGAAAGGGAAACGAATCAAAAGTGCATTTTTTGAGCGCATTTCGCATATTTTAGAGGATTTTTTATAAGAAATTATATAAGTCTATTATCCTATTTGTCTTTTTTGTAGTGCTATTTGAGAAGAGTAAGTGGCTCTGTTATGAGCTGTTTTTGTACTTTTTCAGCTGTTTTTTCATTATTTTTGTCTGTGAAGAGGGCAATATATTAAAAATATTCGCTTGTTTTTTTGTAAAATAATGTATAGTAATAATTAATAGATTTGATCGAACACATACATAACATCAGTCATCTTTTGTAATCCAATACGAATGAGTAAAGGGTGATTTAATATGCTAATTGCTGAAGCAAGGCTTGTTAAAAATACAGAGGAAAAGCTAGTTAATATTCATGAAGTTTCCAAGCAGTTGTATGATTCTAATTTTCGTGGTTTTTTATATTGTCCAACACCCGGTTGTCCGGCAAAGGTAGTTTATATTAATAGTGACAGGTCGCATTTCCGCACTTGGAAATATCACGCGCATCATGAAGGCTGCATATATCATTTTGAAAGAAGATGGGTGAACCGGGATTTTCAATTTACAGATGTAACAATTGGATTTGAATTCGAGCGCCGTCAAGAGGCGTTAAGTAGAGCCTACCGCGCTATGCGATTTCCAGAAGATCAATCCATCTTAAAAACAGGGCATAGAGCAACTGTCGATGTCAAAAAACCTACATTTTCAAGGCGTAAAAGTATAACAGGTATTCAAACAACATTATTTGATGATGAAACATGGCAAGGCTTAAAGAGAAAAAGACCGCCTTTAAGAAGCAAATACGTCTCGAAAATCAATGCGAATGATATAGGTAAACATAAGCTCGTCATGGGCTATGTGCAAAAAGTAGAGCTTATAGAGGATGTTGCGAAGATCACGTTGCTAGAAAGTGACAAAGAGATTGATATTGTATTTGAACAAGCATTTACCGCGGAATCTAAAAATAGCAGCTACTTAAATAAATTTGGCATCATTCAACACTTTGCCGATCAAAACCCAGAACCCGCCTTTGCAGCAATCGGCGAAGTAAGATTCAATCGTAAAACCAATCGCTACGAACACCAAATCTTCTACGGTACGGATTTTAGGATTGAGAACATGGATTTGTTGGTGTTGTCGGTCGAAATGGTGTTGAGCCGAAATGTTGATTTTCCTAGTTGATTAAAATCCTCTTCTGGTTTTCGAATGCTATAAGAGGTTTTTTTAAAATGCAGCGAGACTATATTTTGAACGGTTTGTTCTTTCGTATTAGGACGTATAGTACATTTTTCATTATCATAAATCGAATTACATCAATAATAACTTCTGAAATATTGGTATACTACTAATAATAGAAGAAACCTCACAAAAGGAGCGGGAAACATGCCAGTTTACAATAAATTAGTACGAGATTTGATCCCACAGGTGATTGAAGCGGATGGTAAAATATGTGTAACAAGAGTGTTAGAACCGAGCGAACATCTAGGAGAAATTAAAACGAAAATGCAAGAGGAGGCACTAGAGTTTCAAGAGGCAGCTTCTCCAACAGATGCAGTAGAAGAGCTTGCAGATATTTTGGAACTGGTGCATGCGGCGTTGCATATTTATGGTGTGTCTTATGAACAATTGGAACAGGTTCGTGTTCAGAAGAAAGAGAAACGCGGTGGATTTTCGGATGGCATTTATTTAATTGAGGTGGAGGATGACTAAGCTTCAACTCATCACATCCAATTTAGTGTCGCATCTGCAAAAACTGACAGTAAATTCAACAAGCATTGCTTGGATTACTGCGTTTGCGATGGAATCGGGTGTCAAATTAATCTTGCCAACACTAAAGCAGGCACATGATCGAGGTATCGAAATAAAGATACTTGTAGGGGATTATCTATATATTACACAGCCAAAAGCACTGCAATTATTAGTTGAAAACCTACCGAATGCAGAAATTCGACTCTATCAATCTCGTGGCATTTCATTTCATCCGAAGGCTTATTTATTTCGTCAGTTGGAGACGCAGCATGTCATTGTAGGCTCGTCGAATTTATCTGCTTCTGCATTAAAACAAGGGATAGAATGGAATCTTCATGCGCCATCAACAGTAAGTGAAACCATTTTTGATGAGGCGATGGAGCAATTTAGTCAGGTATTCTATGCGTCGCAAACCATTGCCATACATAAAGAAAGTGTTGCCGTGTATGCGGAGAAATATGAGGCGGCAAATGTAGTGACACCACTAAGTACCAGGTGGGATGACAAAGAAGCCCAGGAAGTGATGTTTGGTACAACGGCTCCAAATCATGTGATGGAGGAAGAAATACCATATAATGTCGCGATCACCCCAAGACCGGCGCAACAGTTAGCGCTTGCTGCTTTAGATGAAACGCTGGAGGAAGGCTATGACAAAGCGCTCGTTGTACTGGCAACAGGTCTTGGCAAAACGTATTTATCGGCATTTTTTGCAGAGCAATATCCACGTGTGCTCTTCATTGCTCATCGAGATGAAATATTGCAGCAAGCAGCGAAAGCTTTTCGTACAGTGTATTGTGACAAAACAATTGGCTTTTACAATGCACAGGAAAAGAATCTGCATGCTGAACTACTATTCGCCTCGATTCACACATTGTCGCAAGCGTATCATTTAGAAAAATTTAAGCTTGATGCATTTGATTTAATCATTGTCGATGAATTTCACCATGCTGTAGCGAAATCCTATGAACGTGCGATAAATCATTTCAAACCGCAATTTTTACTAGGGATTACCGCAACGCCCGATCGATTAGATAATCAGGATGTATATAGCGTTTGTGATGGCAATGTCGCGATTCGCATTCATTTTTTAGATGCGATTCAAAGAGGGTGGCTTGCTCCGTTTCAGTACTACGGGGTGAAAGATAAAATTGACTACACGCAAATTCGCTGGTTAGGCACGGGTTATGAGGATGAGGCATTGCGAGTTGCCCAACTGAAAGAGGACGTAGCGCAGCAAATTTTACAAGCATGGCAAAAGCATAAGCAATCACGCTCTATCGGTTTTTGCTCCACTGTACGTCAAGCGCAATTTCTAGCTGACTTTTTTACCAGTGAGGGCTACCGTGCAATAGCACTATCTGGCATGACAGCAAAACAATTGCGTACAGATGCCCGCAAGCAGCTTGAACGAGGAGAAATCGACATTATTTTCACTGTCGATTTATTCAACGAAGGCGTTGACATTCCAACTGTCGATACATTACTTTTCGTCCGTCCAACAGAGTCACTCGCCATCTTCACACAGCAAATTGGTCGGGGCTTACGACTAGCTGAAGGCAAGGATGTCTGCACAATCATTGATATGATCGGTAATTACCGCAATGCTGATCGCAAACTCGCTGTTTTTGTCGCAGAACCGGAACAAGGCTATAAAGTTACAGCTATAAACGATTATTTACCAACTGACTGCGCTATACATCTTGAAATAGACGTCATTAATTTAATAGAAGAAATGGCACGTAAAACTGCCACTTATAAGCAACAATTTGTCATGGAATTTGAGCGTTTGAAACTAGACATAGGCAGACGACCAACTTACTTGGAATTACATCTACAATCTTACATTCCAAGTAATAAAATCAAACAAGAATTTGGTTCATATGTAGGGCTGTTACAAGTGGCGGGAGATTTAAGTCTAGAGGAACAAGCTATCTATCGAGACTACCAAACGTGGCTAGAAGAAGTCGAAAAAACAGCTATGACCAAAAGCTACAAAATGGTCTTGCTGGGTGCTATGTTAGCACGTGGTATGCACGACTGGTACAAGCCTATCACGGCTGAAGAGGTTGCGCCGTTTTTTGTCAATTATTTAACAGAGAAACCTTATCGTGCTGCGATTGATAAGATTGATGTGGATGTGAAGAAGGTCAAGTCTTTGATTGAGCGGATGCCGATGACGAAATGGAGCGGTTCATCGAAAGGACTTGTGACGTTTGAGGATAAGGTGTTTGGGTTGGGCTTTGATGTGGCGGAAGAAGCGGCAGAGGTTTTGTATGAATGGACGAGGGAAATTTGTGCGTATCGGTTGCATTGGTATTTTGAGAGGAAACAAGGGGAAGTCAAATAGACATAGTTAAATGTTTATTGATCCAAACCTGTAAATGTTAGTTTAAAAGGAAAAGTTTATGTGTCAGGAGGAATGAAGTTGAAAACGTTATTATTTGGAAACGGTGTGAATATACAATTTGGAGGAAAGGAGAATAGTAATAAAGAAATATTGCTTAGGTCAGTTAAAAAATGTAGAGAAACAAATTTTCCTAATCATATAATTATTGATGATTCTGAATTAATTGTAGGGTTATTAGGAAATCTGTTTCGTGAGTTATCCGAGATACTAAATAATGAATATGGAAAGTATGCTATTTCAACAGATGAAAGAACACATTTAGAAGAGTTGAAATTAAAGTATAGTAATAAAAAGAGTTTGAATTTTACTGATATTGGATTTGAGGACTATTATTTAATTTATGATTTAATGTGTAATAAAAATAAAATTAAAAATCCAGATAGATATTATATAAGAGAAGCGTTGAAGATGATGTTTATTTTGTCAATATATAATGATGGAAGAATTAATGAAAATCATAAAAAATTCCCACGAAAATTAAAAGATTTTTTTAGAGAATTCGATTTTATATTTACTACAAATTATGATCAAAACGTAGAAGTGTTTATCAATAAGGATGTATATTATTTACATGGAGCATTTAAATATAGAGCAGATGTGTATAGAGAAGACTCTTTGAGGAATAAACTGTCAGATAGACCGATTGATAAACAAAAAATAGATGAGAATTATTACTATCTTTATTCTAATGTTTTGACAACATATAACGGAAATTATAAATCGTCTAGTATGGAACAGGCTACAACTGTAAATAGTGCATTAAATACATTCTCTGAGGGATATATGAAAGACGAGCAATTAAAGGAAACTGTTGCAAGTTGGATGACGGAAGAAAACCACATCTTAAGAAATTTGGCTGAAAGCATAATGCTGAAATCCGAAGACGAAAGCTTACGATATGAAGAATTGTATCCAGTAAATGAATTTAATCAAATTGAGGATGAATTAATTATTGTAGGATTATCTCCCTTTAATGATACTCATATATTTAAATATATTAATGAAAATTCAAAGTTGAAAAAAGTACTATACTATTATTATTTAGAAGATGAAAAAAAGGTAGTAGCAAGCCTATTAAATAATATAGATACAGAGTTTAAACAAGTTTCGCAATTATGGTCAACTTATATGTGAGGTGAATTGTATATATGAATGAAAAAATGTTAAGCATATTAAATTTTTGCAGTATTATCTCTGGAAGCATAATGTCAGGCGAGGATATTTTGAAAGAATATTTGGGAATACATAAGTTGAAAAAGAAACTTTTATATGATAAAGCAAAAATAATAATGAGAGCAAATAATGGACCGATTGATAGTAGTTTGCCGATTTTAGTGATTGAATTTGGGATTATTTCTGCCGAATTGAATGTAGACCCTGGTGTAGTAGCGTTAGCATATTTAAATAAAGGAAAAAAGAAGCTAGATTAATCCACTTTCACGAATGCGTTATAATACGTTCTTATATATAAGAACGTATTATAACGCAATTCCCCTGACCACTGATAACTTTAGAACAAAATAGATTTATTTTATTACAAGCTAAAATGCTCAGAAATGTTAATGCAATAGCATTTCTGAGTATTTTCCATTTTTATTCTGTTATGATTAGATAAATGAACTTTTAACATAGAAATATTTATGCAAGGATGTGAAACTTATAATCATTTACGAATCAACAAAAGAGCAATTTGTATCGGACGTCACCAATGAATTGCTAGTAGAGCGTTTATACGAATCATACCAAGAGAAGATTGGGCGCACGTCGAAGCAGGAGATCTTGTCTTGGGAAAATTCGTTGCAGCGCATGTCGAATGTTATGCAAGATCAGGATATTCCGAGTGATGCTGCGGTGGCGATTGAATTTAAGATTCCGAATACGTCAAAGCGTGTGGATTTTATTGTGGCGGGCAATGATGGGTCGCAGGATCATGTAGTTATTGTG
>JAVWKG010000129.1:0-8418 GCA_036638655.1 Lysinibacillus sp.
ATTTTCGTTAAGCATTGAGAGCCCCCATTTCTGCAACTAGTGCATCAATTTCTTCCTTCATACGTAATTCAGTTACCGCAATTAACACATGTTTTTTCAATGATTCATAAGATTGACCTAATGGATAACCACCAATAATCCCTTTGTCGATTAAACCTTTATTCATTTCTTTCACACATTTATTCGTTTTTACAACGATTTCGTTAAAGTGTGCGCCTTGGAATGCTACCGTGAAACCAGCTGCTTCAAAAGCATTTTTCGCATAGCGTGTTTTCGCAATATTTTGTGTGGCTATTTCGCGCATACCTTGCTTACCAAGTGCCGTCATAGCAACAGAAGCTGCTAATGCCAGTAGTGCTTGGTTTGAACAGATGTTAGATGTCGCTTTATCACGACGAATATGTTGTTCACGCGCTTGTAATGTTAATACATAACCGCGACGACCTTCACCATCAACCGTTTCTCCAACAAGACGACCAGGAACTTTACGCATTAATTTCGTTGTTACTGCGAAGAAACCACAGTGTGGACCACCGAAAGCCTCTGCAATACCGAATACTTGTGCATCACCAACACAAATGTCGGCACCCAGTTTACCAGGAGGCGTTAAAATACCTAGTGCAAGTGGGTTTGATGACACAACGAATAAGCTTTTTGCTTCGTGGGCGATATCGCCAATCACTTGTAAATCTTCCACTTGACCAAAGAAGTTCGGGTATTGTGCCACAACAGCCGCTGTATTATCGTCGATTAAACCTTTCAACGCTTCAACATCTGTTACTCCGTCTTTATGAGGAATCGTCACAATTTCGATTGATTGACCGTATGCATATGTAGCTAATACATCGCGGTATTCAGGGTGTACCGTTTCAGATACTAGAATTTTTTTACGTTTCGTATGACCAGCAGCAAGCATACCTGCTTCGGCTAAAGATGTTCCTCCATCATACATAGACGAGTTAGCTAGATCCATTCCTGTCAGTTCCGCAATCATCGTTTGGAATTCAAAGATTGCTTGTAATTCCCCTTGTGAAATTTCAGGTTGGTATGGTGTATACGCTGTGTAAAATTCTGAACGAGAAATAACATGATCTACGATTACTGGCTTGTAGTGATTGTAAACACCCGCGCCTAGGAAAGATACATTTGCGCTTGTATCTTTGTTTTTTGCCGCTAGCACAGTTAATTCTTTCATTAATGCTGCTTCTGATTTTGCAGGCTTTATGTCGTAAAGGCCTTTGAAACGTACTTGCTCTGGAATATCCGAAAATAATTCATCTACTGAAGATACACCAACTACATCTAACATTTCTTTTTTGTCTTGTTCCGTCATTGGTAAATAACGATGTTTCATGAGTGTAGGTCCCTCTTTTCAAGTTTTATTTTGAACGCTTGTAAAACGGTGTTTCAACAATTACTACTTTTAAATGTTTACCACGAATTTCAACTTCTAATTCTGTTCCAATTGTTGTGAATTGGCTGTCAATTAAAGCGTTGCCGACATTGCGTTTAGATGATGGCAGCTGTGTACCTGTTGTCACTTCACCAATTTCTTGCCCGTCTTTCATTACTTTATAGCCGTGACGCGGAATACCTTTGTCGATCATTTCTATTCCGACCAATTTACGTGGTAAACCATTTTCTTTTTGCGCTACTAATGCATCATGACCGATAAAATCTTCTTTATTTAATTTCACTGCAAAGCCAATACCCGCTTCAAGTGGTGAAATATTTTGTGATAACTCTTGTCCGTATAATGGTAAGCCCGCTTCAAAACGCAGTGTATCACGGCATCCAAGACCCGCTGCAACAACACCTTTATCTTTACCTGCTTCTAAAATGATATTCCATAGTGCCTTAATAGCTGAGGGTGTTCCATAAAGCTCAAACCCGTCCTCACCTGTATAGCCACTACGTGATACTAATGCTTTATGACCAGCCACTTCAACATCTTCTTGGAAGCGGAAGTATTTAATCGCACTTAAATCCGTTGTTGTCAATGCTTGCAGAACTTCTTCTGCTAGTGGACCTTGCAGAGCAATTTGTGCATAAGCAGCTGATTGGTTGTCAATTGTCACTTCGTATTGATGTTGGTTTTCCATCATCCACTCGAAGTCTTTTTCAATGTTTGCTGCATTGACACATAGTAAATAATGATTGTCGGCTAATTTATATGTTAATAAATCGTCCACAACGCCACCTGATTCATAGCACATGGCATTGTACTGCGCTTGACCAATTGCGATTTTAGCAATATCATTCGATAACAAGTTTTGCAAATAATCAAGTGCATCTGGACCCGTTACTAAAATTTCACCCATATGTGAAACGTCAAATAATCCCGCTCGGTTGCGTACAGCATCATGCTCTTCTTTAATAGAAGAAAATTGTACAGGTAGTTCCCAACCACCAAAATCAATAGTTTTCCCACCATACTTTGCATACTCATCAAATATCGGTGTTCGTTTTAAGTCATTTGTCATCAATATTTCCTCCTTTAATGATTTCAAAATCTGTGACATCCGCCAGGGACTTTTATTTCATTCAGTGGGCGTTTCGACACCCCATAGAAATAAGACTAAAACTACATTCAGCTCACCAGCTATCGTGACGGACGTTTTCTGCTGAATGAAATAAATAGTTTGAAAACTGTAGAGATTCGCCTGCTCATTTCAAAAAAAGCATAAAAAAAGACAGACGAACCCCTTTTAGGGATTCTCTGTCCTTGCACCTGAAAGTTACACCTAAATAACTCGCAAATTGTTTAAAATAAAAACTTTGCCAATTAAAAGGCTTTCCCCTTTGGTGGCTGCCTGTAATAGTACAGCACTCTCCAGAGTTGCGTCTTGCACGAGTCCTTTTACCTGAGAGATTCATAACACTTTGCTACTTGCTCCTTCGGTCGCGTATTTAAACGCTCTCTCCCCGTACAATCATCCGCCCAAGAATGAATCTTGGTATTATTCAGCATTCAATGTACATAAAGTGAAACTTACCTTATTAGTCTATATCCTAACATTGAACATATTGAAAAGGCAATCATTTTTTAAACCAACTTCAATTACGAATGTTCTATATATATTAGGTATCATCGTTCGCCTTTAAGTCTTTTCACTTGGAATACTAAATACTCAAGAATTTGCCGGATCGTTCTACCCGCTGTAAGCACCTGAATGTGCCCAGCTTCACGATAGAACTTCCTTCTGTATTGATACAGCGTTTCCAATTCTTCTTTTGTTGTCCTTTGTACGATTGGGCGATTTACATCATGTTGAATTCGTTTGTAGATATCTTCGAATGTCGCATCTAAAAAGAATACTAAGCCCGTCAGTCTCATAATTTTTCGATTTTCTTCTTTCATGGCTACTCCGCCACCCGTTGAAATGATACAAGCTTCTTCTCTAAAGTTAAGGAGGAATTCTGTTTCAATCTCTCGAAAACGAGTTTCACCATACTTTTCGAAAATCTCTGGTATCGTCATACCTTGCTGTCTCACAATTTCGTGATCCATATCGTAGTAAGGCAGCTTTAAAAGATAACTAAGGCGCCGCCCAAGCGCACTTTTACCACAGCCCATAAAACCAACTAAATATATTTTTCGCATTCGAATCACCTTCTTTTATAACTACGGTTCTACACCATCTGTCATTATTTGTCCTAATACATTTATCGTAGCACGAACATTCACAGATTCCAACGCATTGTATGTATTATATTGTGTTTCATATGAAATACAATACATTGTAAGAAAAGCTGTTATAAGAAATAATAAGGCAATTGCGAGTGAAAATATAGCACCTTTTTCATTTTTCAGTAATCGGAACATAAAAAGTGCGCTCCTTTTTCAATCCGTTATTAAATTCGACAACAATTGTTACCTCGTCATTTTCGTATTTCATTCGACATTTTTTAACACGAAACAGCATCGGCTCATGTCCTTCGTCCCTTACTTGCTTTCGAATTACATCAGAGCTTTGTTCAATATCTATTATATCTGTATTTTTTAGAAAGCGAATGCCTTTATCGCTCGCTAGTAGCTGTAATGCTTCCACATCTACTAAATAGCTATTCATATCATTCACAAATGATTCCCATGCTAAATGTTCTTTCGAAAAGAGCGTAGCCTCCGATTGCGCATACCAATACATCATCAAAATGAATATATTAGAAAATATGATAAACACGACGAGTTGAAATAAAGACTCAATCAATGTATAACCCTTTTCATTCATATTATTTGTCCTGTTTTAGTGATACATTTTTGGCGACGCTCCTGTGTATTTTGAAATTGAACACAGATCGTATGTCCGTCAAATTGCCACTCATATTGAACACCATCAATGATTTGGACACCCGAATGTAAACCAGTGCCTTGAATATTTTTCGCTCCTTCATATGCAGCCTCTGTTGCATGCATTTCTAGCTTCTTATTATGCAGCGTTGTTTTCATAATATGACTGATCGGTAAAACTGTGCCACATAAGACCATCACAATGACAAGGGATAGTAGTGTTTCTACTAGAGAAAATCCTTGCTCACTCATCTATTCGCATCCTTCCTTTCCCAATGTTGATTGTTACCCTCTTATTGCCCTTTGGTGTTATGAAAATGAGGGAACCAAATTGACGAACATTCCCTGTCGGAGTGAAATGTATTGTTTTCAATGTACTCGTTCGTGCAAACGTCACGTTTTTTGGTAATAACCTACGATATAGCACTGTTTTAAAATCCTTTTTCACAACATAGGACTCCGGCACTTCTTCAAACTTTATAAATAAGGAGGTATCTCTTTGCATGGCATCTATTTGAATATATTGAATATCCAATTGTAATTGCGTTAAAAAGCGTTCCATCTCTTTATCTTCCGCCGTTTTGATTGTTAACTTCATGACGATGCCTGTTAAACTCATGACGACGAAAAGGACTAGTAACATTTCAATTAATGTAAAACCTTTTTCATTTTTCATCTTCAATTACTAGTTTTCCTAGATGTTGCACCATTTTTCAATTTCACTTCACCTTCTGCTGTAATCATTATTTCCTGCTTATTCGGGCAAGTCGTCTCATTTGCTTTCAAGTATTTTTTATCGACTAATTCCTCTAATGTCGGATACGCCATCGTATCTATGCGATATGCCTCGACTTGCCCCTGTACCATATTGATATAAGCACTACATCCTTTATCATCAATCGTAGCAAAATGTTTGGTGATATTTGGGATCGTTATCAAAATAAGCATCGATATAATTAGTAATACGATTAACATTTCTACTAAAGTGAATCCTTTTTCTTGTTTTATATACTTCATAGCTATTTCTCCCCTCATACTAAATCAATCATATTGTAAATCGGTAAAAGTAAACTTAAATACGCTGCGACAATACATAAGGCGATAACAACAAAAAATGTAGGTTGCACAAATGATAGTAATCTTTGCAAAAGTTGTTCTGACTTTTCATCTAACAACTCACTATATAGCGTTAGCTCTTTGCCTAAATAACCGCTTTTCTCTCCATGATCGATAAATGTTTTAAAATCCTTTTGCCAAACATCCATGATGACAATAGCATTCGCCAGTGTATCTCCATACACCACTCGCGCCTTAACACGCTGCGCAAACAATTGGACAAATGGTTGCAAATCTTGTTCCTGTAATATTTGAAGGCTTGCTTGAAGCGAAAAACCACTTTGCAATAAGCTACCTAAGTATTTAGCAAACTGTTTCGTAATGGACAATTTCACATACGTTTTTAGGAAAGGGATTTTCATGTAAAGAGAAAATCGATGCGGGGTCGGCATTCTTTGTGTATACACTCGGAAAATGACGCCTAAGCCAATGAGCAATAAGCTGCTTCCTAAAATCATATCGGGGACATGAAGTAAAAAATTCGACAGTGCTAAACTGCTTTCACCATCTCCGCCTCCCCTGCTACTCACCATTTGCTCTATATTCGGGAAAAATATTGTACGAAAGGCAAAAAACAAAATGAGTAAGAAACCGATTAAAGTCGCTGGATAAAGTAAAAGCTTGTGCAACTTCTTTTTCATCATTTCTGCAAAAGCAATTTGCTTCGCCACGCCTTTTAGCGCTTCAATCATGTGACCGTCATTTTCCGCAATCGTGATGGACACTAAATAGCTCCGTGAAAGGTTTAAAGCTTCCAGCACACCTGTTACACCTTTCCCTTGCCGAAACTGCTCATCTACAAGTCTTTGTACATCTTCGACCGCCTCTACATGATGTGGCAATAAGATCAGTATTGAGTCTGAAAAAGTATAGCCTTCCTGCATCAATACACTTAAACGATTAAAAAAGGCTGCTTCACCCCGAATTTTCCATTTCTTTTTTTTCGACAAGCTTTGTTGGATTTTTTCACTAAATTGGACAATACTCACAGTTTTATACCTCAATTTCCTGTTTTTGACCTTCTAGCGTTAAATGCTTCGGTAAAGTATATTGCTCCTTGCGTATAATAGCCGCGATAGCATCACACAAATGGGCATCACTTAATATTTCATACAATGCGCTGCGGTCTTCTTTTTCATGTCGAACACGCATTAATGTTTGTGCAACAACTGCAATGACCGTTTGTCTAAGTTCTTCTATGGACACACCTAAGTCCATTAAGCGATATAAGCAACTGACTGTATCTTTAGCATGTACAGTTGTCAGTACGAGATGTCCCGTAAGTGCCGCTTCGATTGCGATTTTCGCTGTTTCTTTATCTCGAATTTCACCAATCATAATGACATCTGGTGAATGACGTAGTATCGCTTTCAAACCAGTCTCGTACGTAACCCCTGCTCGTTCATTGACCTGTATTTGCAATAAATTAGCCTGACTGTTTTCCACAGGATCTTCAAGCGAAATAACGTGACGTTGTAAATTTGCGGAACAATGATGAATTAATGAATACAATGATGTGGTTTTGCCAGAGCCTGTAGCACCTGTGAATAACATAATGCCCTGTCTACTATCCACGAGCTCTATAAGCTTTTGTGCGGATTGCTCTAAATAACTAAGGGAAGTAAGTGGGAATGCGTGGTTTTGAAGTAAAAGACGAATGACAAGGCTTTCCTTGAGAAACGCTGAAGGTAATGTAGATACGCGAAAGGCAAATTGTTTTTGTTCTAAAGCTTTTTGGAATGAACCGCTCTGTGGCTTTCGGCGTTCACTAATATCAAGGGCAGATAAAAATTTAAAATAGGAAATCATCCTGTCTGCCAATTCATATACAAGCTCGCCTGCCTGGACTAGCTTGCCATACTTTCGAAAGTAAATGATATATTGCCCCTCTTCAGGAACTAACATTAAATCTGAGGCACCAAAATGAAATGCCTTTAATAATACTTGCTCACATTTTTGTTCAACTACCAATTCAAAGTCTTGCATCGATACACCTCATTTCAGGTTTGTTCGAATTAGACCGCTCTATTCGTTAACACTAGTATAAATAGATTTTATATGTAGGAAAACCCTTTTCACTAAACTAAATTTTTACCATGTATTTTCCTGCTTAAATTGTATTTTTCGTTGTAAAGTGTGGATAATTTTTTACGAAGATTTATTCAATAAATAGAAATTATTATCTATTTCTTACGAATTCAACTGTACCTTTTTTCATTTTGCCATATAATAGAGTTAATCGAATAGTTTTCTAACAAGCTTACGAACAACCTTTTAAATAAAATGACGAGGTGATGTACATGATCCATCCACTTAAAATAACGAGTACATTAGCAGACGAAACCCGCTTTTCAATTTATGAGCATATTTTAAAAGAAAAAAAATTATTTACCGTACAACATATTGCAGATAAATTCGGTATCCATCCAAATGTTGCACGGCTTCATCTAACGAAGCTTTCCGAGATTAATGTAATTACCTCCGACTTTGCTAAAACAGGCAAAGGTGGTCGTCCTGGACGTGTTTACAAAGCTTCTAATAAAGGGGTCTCACTTAGCTTCCCAAAACGCGATGAAGAAAGAATGTTGAAATGGACAATTCAACTTATTCAAGAATTAGGTCCTTCTGCGATTGTTAAATGTCAGGGGATTAGCTATCAAGACGGCTTCCAACAAATGAAAAATTATATGGCCAATGAGATTAAATCGAGTCCAACATTAAGTTTTGATGATAAATTAAAAATATTATCTGATAACGCTGCATTGATTGGCTATGTTCCACAAGTACACCAAACCGAGCAAGGAAAGAAAATTATTTTTTCTATATTTAATTGTCCGTTTCAAACTCAATTAAATTCACACTCTGAAATCGTTTGTACTTTACATGAATCTTATTTAAAAGGGCAATTAGATGCGCTCTTCTCTACTAATGAGTTCGTTCAATTTGAAAGCATGGTACATAATTGTGATTTTTGTAAATATGAAATAAACGTGACAAAACTAGATATTTAA
>JAVWKG010000130.1:0-8192 GCA_036638655.1 Lysinibacillus sp.
CTGATAGATTTTATTAAGCTCCAACTTGTCACCTCCTACTGAACAAAATTACTCTAATCATCAACATGTTGGAAAAAGACTGTTGCGTGTTTACCTTGTCTTATAAAGGCTTCTCTAAAGGCATTAGCCATCGTTCTTGCTTGTCCTATAGTTTTTACGAAACCTAAAAGATGTAACTCTAAGTGTATTGTGTCTAGGTCTTGCATATAGACGTTATATCTGTTTGGTACAAGCATTTCTGTTTTATCCACGTTAATTCTCCTTTCGTTTGCTGTACAATTTGTTTCAATTATTCGGCCCTTTTAACTAATACGAAAAACGCTGTTTCATTTGGTCCATACCCTTGTTTCTTATTGTTATTAAGAATTTGAATCCATCCGTCCGGTTTGATTGCCACAACTTCGTATTCTTTACCCTCTATAAAATTGCGACGTTGATATTTCATTTCGCTAACATCTTCTACTTTCACAATATCTCCGACTGCAAAGCGTTGTTTCATTTCCATGTCCTCCATCCATACATAATATTTTCCGTTTACTCTCTGCAACGTTTTTACCCATTTTCATTCTTTTTGGCAACTTGCTTATATGCTGAATAAATCCATCTGCTGCCACTGGTTCTGGGGTAGCTCCCTAACTACCTCTACACCCTGTTCACGGATATTTGCGAACCAATGAAGCGGGTAACGTCCTTTTGGTTGCTGCAATGTTGCATCACTATAAAAATAGCAATCTGTCTTACATGCGTAGCAATTATCGATTGCAATAATGAAGTACGTCCCTAGTTTTGCTCCATGAGGGTTTCGTCGCCATATCAGTTCCGCTTCATATACTTTTCCCTTCTCCAGGTGAGGTGGCTCAGACGGTTGTGTCGGCTCAGGTTCTACCGCAACCTCTGCGACAATTTCAAATCGGCTTTTTTGATACGTGCCGAAGTGTGAGCCTGGTCGTGAGAAGCGGCTGGCATTGTACGCCAAACCGCCATGTGGAAATAAGTAATACGTTTCGCCTTCTACAAGATTCGACTTGTCTACCGCTTGTACACAAATTCCTTGCATGCCATCAACCTCCCGTTAACCTGTAGCCCTTACTACTTTTGGTGTTCCACTTAATACCGTTGCTGCAAAAGTATCTACAAATTCTCCCACCTCAACAGTAGGGTCGCAATTAGAGATACCCCTACACTGTCTAATTTGCTTATCAGTGCTTAATTCAAGTGTGTAGAATGGTTTATCTGGTGAAGTATCCTCACGAATAACAAAGATACATGTTGTCCCTTCTGCGTGCCTTTTTGCATAGCCTGCTACACAATGTTTCAACACGTCTCCCTCTCGAGTTAATTCGAAAGTGGAGGATACAGGACGTATGTGTAATCCATTGAAGCGGAAACTCATTTTCTGTAAATCTCTAGCCCGCTTCTTAAATTTCACATTGAGTTTTGCATCAGCGATTACTTTATTGCGCTCGATTTGTCGTTGATGAGCTGCATGCAAATCCCGTGGATATAAGTTGACTGGATCCGTAATATCGAGATTCATATTTTGGCATTCTTTCAAATAGTCATACCAAGTGACAATCGTGTATCTGATTGAGCTTACACTTTCTTTACATTGTTTCTTTATATAGGTGAATGCTTTCAACATAGACTGCGGACCAGCTACATTGACGATAAACATAAATTCTTTTCCTTCGTTAGAATCACCTATCGCTGAAACAATCTGATCTAAATCGTAGGGAGATATATTCTCATTAAGTTTTCGTAACATTTGATACAGTTGTAATCTTTGCGTATTCATCGGCTGCGGAAAATTCTTAATACACTTCCAGTCACGTTTCTGCAAACGTAAGATACGGTCTAGTGATTTACCTCGCCAGTTAATAGCGTTGTTTGTAGGTTTTCTTTCTAAACGGTCCTGAACAATTTGTTTCAGACCTATTTTGCTCAAAACTTCGATGTATGGATATTTTGCAAATAACGCCATGTAATCCACTAGCCAGCTCGGATGATGCATGTGTAGTTGGTTATATTGGAATGCTGTACGTTTTACAGCTTTTTTGAAACTGACTATCGATATGCTGTACGGAAAGTTGAAAAAAGCAGTAGTAGCTTGTAATGAAAATACACTACTATTCATTTCAAAAGATGGATGCCACTTTGTGCGGCTAGCCATATACGCGGATCCTTCTTTGAAAACATACATGGCCATACGTGTAATTGTTGTCTTTACATTTTTATAGTCCCCTCGGTAATCTCTTGATACTAGATAACCGCTGATTGTCACTATCTTTTTATCGATAGCAGATTTTTCACAGTATTCGATGTAGGACGTATCAATTAATCGCCCCCTACCTCTACCTGCATGCTTTACCTGCACTTTTGAATTACAGCCCTGGCATCTAGTTAACGAGTTATGTTTTAGGCTTTTAATCGGATAGATCGTACTGCAATGTGTGCAACGAGCATTTCTATTTTTGCCTTCCATTTCAATAAATAAGTAGCGGCTATAGATCAATGCTTCGTTGTTCACAAAGTTAAATACATCTGCTGAAGGTTCAGAAAAGTGCGTGTTCATTTCTGTTACATTCATAGCTGTTCACCTAAAAAATCATCAAAGCTTGTTTGCACGAATTCATTACCTGGGAAATTCACGACTTTATCCTTTTTCTTCGTTTGTTTTTGTTTAGCTGGTTTAACTTTTACGTTAGCTTTAGGTGCTTTTTGGGGCTGTGTATCTTGCTCTAGACCAAAGTAGGCTAGCACGATTGCGTATCCTTCTTCATCTGTTAACATTGCCATACCGTTTACAGCCTTCTTCTTAGCTTCTTTTTGCATTGCATTTAAACTATTTTCAACGGTCTTAGTGGCTTCTAGTACCTTTTCAGCCGCTTCTTTAGTTGTGATTTGAGTAAGCAAGAATTGTCCGATTACCTGCACGTATGGATTATTACTTTGCGCCATTTCAGCGTTTATTTTCTCAATAGCTTGCTGCATATAAATCACGCTCGCTTTCTAGCTCTATATCAAAAATGGTCATTTGATTTTTCTTGAATTCCGCATCTGCCGCTTCCTCCATGAACTTCTTTTTACACGTCGGACCAAAACCGACATCAATTGATTTTTGAGATCTTAGCTTGCGGTTACACCTGGCACAGAGTTTCATTTAAACTACCTCCTCAGTGGAGTAAACTCCTTCGATAAATAATGGGAAGTACTTACCCATGTAGATTTTTAAGGTGTGCATTTCTTTCCTGCAGCGATAAACATGGATGTTCGCATTAGCCCTTTTCACAACTTTCCGAAATTCATAGGTATCACCATTGTAGAAAATGTGTTTTTGTGGAGCCCTGTAGTTTTTATACAAGGCTTCATGATTTGGAAATACCACTCGTGATGGTTTTGTAGCTGTTGACATTAAATTACCTCCCTAAAACGGTAAATCGTCTTCCGTTACTTCAATTGGTCCTCTACTGTTAGCGAATGGATCCTCATCCACCCGTGTGTAGTTAGGTTGACCTTGCTGTTGATTCTGTTGCTGTGGTGACCATTGGTTTTGCGTTTGTTGCTGTTGACCGTACTGCGGATTTTGACCGCTATATTGCTGCTGTTGTGGCTGACCACCGTTGTAGGATGGTTGGTTATTATAAGACTGCTGGCTATTGTATTGACCTTGTGAGCCATTCTGTTGCTGATAAGTATTTGGTTGCCCTTGATTGTGAGAAGCGCCTTGTGCACCTCCACCATTGCCACGTGGTTCTAAATATTGAATATTGTCAGCTACGATATCCGTCGTATAAACACGCTTGCCATCCTGCCCCTCATAGCTGCCTGTTTGAATACGTCCCTCTAAACCTATCAAGTTACCTTTACGCATGAAGTTTGCTAGATTTTCAGCTTGTTTACGCCACGCCTGACAAGTTATAAAGTCAGCCTGCGTTTCTCCGTTTTCACTTTTGAAAGATCTGTTAACTGCTAAACGAAATCTACAAGAAGCGATACCTGCAGGTGTGTATTTGAGCTCCGGGTCCGCAACCAATCTTCCGACAAGTACTGTACGATTAATCATTTTGTAGCCTCCCTTTTCGTAGCAATACCAGCATGCACATTATTTTCAAGATACCTTAACTGCTGCATGGCATAGTGTGTGCAGTCGCTGTCACTTAGCCGCTTCTGTGTGTCTTGCAGGACTAGAAGTGGGAACTGATATTCATTCACCAACTGATTAATGCGGTCTGCTACTTCCTCATACGTCATGCGGGTCACCGCCTAGTGCTTGGCGTGCAATCTCACCTAAATCTTCATCAGGATACAGTTCGTCGTTGACATAAAACTTAAGCGCTTCACGCAACCGTTTATTTTCCGTTTGGGTATTTAAAAAATCACGATGTAAATCAACAAACTGGTTACGAATGTCTTTTACGCTCATGCCGTCGTTGCCTTCTAGCAAATTTTGCAGTCGATCAATTTCTTCTTTCTGTTTTTCAAGATTTATTTCAATCATCGCTAATTCGATGCCTGATAACTCCCTTGCTTCTGGTAGCGGCTTCTTAACCATCACTTGTTCACCCCTTCAACCTCAATAGCAAGCATACCTAACACTGCTAGTATCACTGTTTGAGCTTCGGACAATGTAGGAGCAATGTCATCATCATTTTCCGCTGCCGCTTCAATCTCATCTTGCGTACGACCCATCATGTGGAAATACGCAGCTACCTGTTCCTCTGGTGTTCTATCAATCTCGTAGCCATAATCTAGTGCACGTACAAATTGACGTAATGTTAAATCATGAATGCTTTTCACGGATTCATTTTCGTGAAAATGATGAAATCCAACGTCGCTCGCATACTGCTCTACCATTTCGTTAAAAATCATTTCTTCACGTTCGTCGCGATATAAATCAAAATAACCTTCGATGTCACGATCTAGCTGCTCCTCGATTTTCGCTTTTGCAATTTCAAGGGCTTCAAAAACTTTTTGACTAACCTTTACTGTTTGTCCAATCATCCTACTCACCATCCCGTAAATTGTCGTACCAAGAGTTCCCTTGGTCTTCGGCTTCCTCTTCCGTTTTGAAATCAAATAGCCAGTACATTTCACCATACATGGCACGTGCTTGTTCTTTCGTATAGCCAAGTTTCTTGCAAGCTAGTAGCATGTAGCCCAGCGCTTGTCTGTTATCCATCCTTCATCCTCCTAAATTGCCAATGACAATTGATTTTCGTCTATTTCAGAATTGTAGATGGCAACCACTACACCATCGCTGATTTCATACATCACGCTACCTGCTTGATATGCACCATCAGGTAATTCAGCGCTATCGCCAATTCCAAGTTGATTTATGCTAATCATTTTCCCGTCCATCACAACACCTTGGCTTAGCAATTCAATATTCGTTATTGAAATATCTACATGTACATCAGTCGTGACACAAACTTGATAAACAGCACTACATTTATCACATACAACATCATTCGCCAGGTCACTACCTTCGCCATCTCTCAAGGCCTCGTAACACGCATCCGCTAAAACGTCCTCTATGTCAATTTCAGTACCGCACTCACAGTCGATAGATTTTGGATTCATTCCATACCCCTCCTAATGTTTGGTGAAAAACTTGATTAAAGCTCGATCAGTTAGCTTGTCCACCGGCTTGCCATCTACATGTGTGATTCCTTTTTCTTTTAAAAAATTTATTATGTGGTGTCGTATTTTAAGGTGTCTGCTCATACTGGTCCTTTCTCGTATTTCTCATGCGTTTTACCTAACATGGCTAAGATTTTCTGTCGTTCCGCTTCAAAGTCCATAGTCGGCTCTACTGGTACTTCGATTGAAATTGGCTGTGGAGCAGCGTCTTCATTTGCATTTTCGTTGCGATTATAGAACCAATCGGGCACCTGCTCTTCACGACCTTTGCGATAAGGTGCTTGTTGTTTACTCTGCTTTCTGTGTTGAGCCGCTTTCCAACGTAGCTCTTCCGCTTCAACAGCCTCGATTGTTGTGAGGCGTTTATTGAACCAGCCTTTTAGGATTGTTTCAACGTAGCTCCATGTATAAACACCATTCTCTACAGATCTTTCCATCGCACGAATAACTAGTGGTTCTGACATGTCATTAATCCAACCATCGAGTTTTAACGCAATGTGATGTGCTAATATACCGAATCCATTTTGTTCGTAAAATTGAAACGCATTTAGTTGTTTAGGTGGTGGCTCTGTATAAGCAGGTGACCTGTTATTGTTATTGTTATTAATTAATGCATTAGTACTTAGTGATTCAGTACTTAGTGCATTAGTAATTAGTAGTGGCTGATTATCCATCGATGGTTTAACCGTCAATGGTTTTTCCATCGATGGATAATCGGTATATGGTTCATCCATAGGTCGTTTTTCGGTACATGGCTGTGGTACTTCGTAAACTATCGTGACCCAATCGAATGTTCCGTCTGGATTATTTCGACGAACCTTTTTTACGTAACCAAGGTCTTTTAACTCCTTAAGTCCAGAATTAAAAGATGCCTTTCCATCTGTAGCCCATTTCATCATTTCTTCGTTGTAAAACTCCCAATTATCAGGTTTAGAAAGCATAAATACATGTATTGCTTTTGCCTTCCAACTCAGCCGTTCATCTCGGATGGAAGTGTTGTTGATGATTGTATAGTCCTTGTTCTTTTCTACTCTTACGATGTTCTTACTCTCCATCGTCTTACCCTCCTATAAAAAGCCGTCAAATCGCTCGCAAATTGCAAAACTACCACTCACTTTAATAATTTGATAGTTTGGATAACGACGCATATAATCGCGTACTAGACGCTTGATTTCATCTTTGTCCCCTTGTGCCTGCTCGAATATCCAGCTTGGTAATAACACTCTGTGCGGCACATTGTTCATGCCGGCGGCTTAAGCGACAGCAAATAATGCACGACCATGCCCGCTTCTTTTGCCGTTAGAAGTTTCGAGTTTTTGTCAGGTATCTTGCAGGCCTGTAGCGCTCCGTTATACATCACTTCTGTATCAGCATCTAATGTTGCAGCGACTTTGTGAATGACCTTTTTAACGTGGTCATATTGTTCCGGTGTCATCGGTTGTAAATGTGCTGGCGATTGCTGATTTTGTTGTCGATTTGGCTGTGGTGGTTGGTTCTGCTGTTGATTCCCTTGTTGCTGCCGATCACTGCCGTTTGCCCCGAGGTTACCGTCGTCATCTTCACTTGACGTGATACCGAATATTGCCGACAGACCATAACGTTTCAAGTACGTAATAACACTCCCGATAGCCTGTGCATCGTTTTTAGATGGTGTCGCAAAGATTGGTTCACTCTCTATCCATTCACCGCTAGAGTGCATCAAAATCGTTACTACGCCCACTCGATTATCTTGGTTAAGTGGAAATTGAATGAAACTTAAACCATACTTAGACGCTGTCGTACTGATTGCTTCTACTACATTCTCCAATGGCACATACTTGGACTTGAAAAATGGGTTTGCTTTGTCCTTAAATGGCTGTTTAACTTCTCCTTGAAAGGATGCTAAAGCTTTTGCTAATTCTGCAATATTTTCTGATTTTTTCATCAGCTTGCACCCTCCTGTTTGATTTTTTGAGGTCCGTGTTGTAAACTACGAAGTAATTTGATTTCTCATGTTTTTGTTTTAGGACTGCTGCTCGAACAGTAGTCCTTTTTTCTATCCTTCACCCTTTCCTATGTTGGTATTAAGAAGATGGTTGTCCCATCAAGCAGCCTACAACCTGGCTAACCGCTGTTCGGAGGATACGGTAGTTGTAAACTGCTTGACGAGAGCGAGATTAACTCGCGTCGTCTTTGTGTAAAGTTATTTCATCTGCATCAAATAAGGCGCTAGAGCCTTTTACTTTGTACAGGCTCGGTTGACCCAGCTCTGATTTATAAATATCCTCAACCTCGCCCAATCGCGTTTTGCTAAAAAACGTGACAATCACCTTGTCACCGATTTTTATTTCATCCACAATTTTCACTCCTTCTAGTACCTTTCACGTGCGATAAAGAAGTTACCGTAATTATCGCGTTCCGGTAAACCATTTGTTTGAACATTAGGTGTAGCCGCTTCAAGAAGAAGTTCTTCTCCGCAATCACGGCAATTAACATATTCATGACCTATTTCTATATACCGTTTGCCTTTGCTGCCACAATCACACCAGTAATAGCATCGATAACGTTTTGTG
>JAVWKG010000131.1:0-7857 GCA_036638655.1 Lysinibacillus sp.
ACAGGTGCTGCTACAGGTGCAGGAGCCGCCGCTTGAGGTGCTGCTGGTGCTGCCGCTTCAACTGGAGCTGCTGGTGCTGGTGCTGCGCCTTCGCCCGCTTCAACAACTGCAATTACTTGTCCTACAAGAACCGTATCGCCTTCAGGAGCAAGAATTTGTGTTAATACACCCGCTTCTTCTGAAATGATTTCTGCATTTACTTTATCTGTTTCAAGTTCAACGATGAACTCGCCTTTTTCTACGCGGTCGCCCACTTTTTTAACCCATTGAGCAATACTACCTTCTGTAATTGATTCTGCTAACTCGGGGACTTTAATCTCAGCCACTATAATTTCCTCCTTTTAATTACACGTGCAACTTGCACTTAGAAGGGCTAAATGTCTATGCAAATAGCCCAGTCTTTCGTATTCATGTAAATCATTATTTCACTTTTACTAAAACTTCAACAGTTTCTTCAATAATTGCAGCTTGCATAGCTTTATGTGAATCTGCGTCGCCTTCTGAAGTTGAACTCATTGCAGGACGTCCTACATAACGAAGTTTTTTGCCTTCAGAAAGATCGAATAATTGCTCTAATGCATAGTTCCATGAACCTTGGTTTTTAGGCTCTTCTTGTACCCAAACTACTTCTTTAGCATTCGGATATTTGGCAATGATGTCTGCAATTTGCCCTGCTGGGAATGGGTAAAGTTGCTCTACACGTACAATGTGTAGATGATCGAAACCTTCGCCATCTTTCACACGGTCAGCTAGATCAATCATTACTTTACCAGTACCTAGTACAATGCGCTCTACAGCTTTTTCTTTTGAACCTAAACCAGGTTGCTCAATTACTTCTTGGAATGACCCATCAGCTAATTGCTCAGCACTTGCAGCTGCAAGTGGGTGACGAAGTAAGTACTTAGGCGTCACAACAACAAGTGGACGTACACCTTCAGTATTAAGCATTGCCGCTTGACGACGTAATAAATGGTAGTAGTTAGCAGCATTTGAGCAGTTCGCTACGAACCAGTTATTTTCAGCTGACATTTGTAAGTATCTTTCCATACGGCTTGAAGAATGCTCTGGACCTTGACCTTCATAACCATGCGGTAAAAGCATAACGAAACCAGATTTTTGACCCCATTTAGCGCGTGCACCTGATATGAAGTTATCAAACATTACTTGTGCCATATTTGCGAAGTCACCGAATTGTGCTTCCCAAACTGATAATACATTACCTTTTTCTAAGTTATAGCCATATTCATAGCCAACTACTCCTGCTTCTGTAAGTGGCGA
Source organism: Lysinibacillus sp. (assembly GCA_036638655.1). Lineage (GTDB taxonomy): Bacteria > Bacillota > Bacilli > Bacillales_A > Planococcaceae > Lysinibacillus. The sequence continues at coordinate 1,279 of JAVWKG010000131.1, forward strand.
GTTGTGTACTGTGAATGAAGCATTTGCACCTGAAATATGGTGAAGTGGTGTAAATACATTGCCATTGTTTTTATCATGTAAAACTAGGTGACGTTGAGAGAACGTACCACGTTGTGCATCTTGCCCTGTAAAACGAATTGGTGTGCCATCTTGAATAATGGTAGCATATGCTAACGTTTCAGCATGACCCCAGTCAATTTTTGCAGATGCGAATGCGTCGCGACGTTTTTCTAAAATTTTACCTAATTTATTTTGTGGTTCAAAGCGTTCTTCGAAAACTAATAATTCTTCATTAACTTTCCCTAGACGCTCTGTACCAACAGCTGTATCGATTTGTGGGAAATCAATTTTTAATTCTTCTGGCATTTCTACTTGTGTGTGCTCATCTTTTTCTGCCATTTCTTTAACATGGTCATAAGCTGCTTGCATTTCTGCATAAATCGCTGTATCTATTGCAGCAACTTCATCAGTAGTTAACACATTTTCAACTACTAATTGTGCACCATATAATGAACGAACTGTTGCGTGTTTTGAAACAAGCTTATACGTCTCAGGATTCGTTACTGTTGGATCATCCGTTTCGTTATGTCCATAACGACGGTAACCGATTAAATCTACAATGATATCTTTTCCGAATTTTTGACGGTAGCTTGCTGCAAAGCGTCCCACTTGAACTACTGCTTCTGGAGAGTCTGCATTAACATGGACAACTGGTACTTCATATCCTTTTGCAGGGTCTGAAGAATAAACAGATGAACGTGAATCATGTAACTCTGTTGTGAAGCCGATCATATTGTTTGCAATAATATGAATTGTTCCTCCTGTAGAGAAACCTTCTGTTTTTGCGTAGTTCAATACTTCTGTTACAATTCCTTGACCTGGGAATGCTGCATCACCATGCACAAGAATTCCTAAGCCTGATTTTGGGGTATGTACTGCTTGCCCAGACTTAGTCAAATCATCTTGAACTGCACGTGTTGATCCTAGTACAACTGGGTTTCCAACTTCTAAGTGTGATGGGTTGTATGCAAGTTTCACATTCATACCTGAATCACGGTTATAAGAAGCACCCATATGGTATTTCACATCACCAGTCCAACCTTTTGTAATTTCAAGACGACCATGGTCTGGCATGAATAAATCATTTGAAACATGTGCAAAATCAGAGAACATCATGTCATAAGGTTTGTTTAATATGTGAGTTAACACATTTAAACGACCACGGTGAGCCATACCAATACGTACATTTTGTACCTTGTTAGCTTCAGCTGTGTTTAAGATTTCATCGAATAATACAATTTGTGTGTCAAGACCTTCACCTGAAAAACGCTTTTGTCCAACAAACGTTTTATGAATGAACTTCTCAAAGTTTTCAACACGTGTTAAACGGTCTAACAACGCTTTTTTCTCATTTGTAACAAGTGCTTGTTTTAAAACGCCAGACTCGATTTGACTTTGAATCCATTCGCGCTCTTCTGTCACTGTGACATGATTATATTCAAATGCTACTTTTTCTGCGTACACAGATTTTAAGTAATCAATTGCTTCTTTACCATTTTTAACACCTGCTGGAACATCCTTGAAGAAAATTGCGGCAGGCATTTCTGCTAAGTCGGCTTGGCTTAAATTGAAAGTGCTTTCTTCTATTTGAGCTGTGTTAAGTACACGATTTTTCAATGGGTAAATATCCGCTGCTAAATGGCCGTTTGCACGTATTGTATCAGCTAATTTAACGGCTGCTAGAATTTTTTTGTAATCGTTACCAGAAACAATTGTGCTGTTCGACACAGAGACTTCTCCATCAGTTACTACTGGTGCACCAAATTGTTGGAATAATGATACTAATTCTGGTTCTACTTCTTCAGGAGACTGTAAGAATAAGTCGTATTGCTCCATCACATAGCCCAAGTTAGGACCAGCAAAAGCTGACCATGGAGAACTTACAGTTGCAAGATTATTCGACATGAAAAATGACCTCCAAATTTTGCCTATCGGCAGTTCCATTAATTAAATTACAATTAATTATATAATATTTCCACGTACTTTAAAAGATGAATTGACACAATCTATCCATAATTCAAAGAACGTTTTTTCCCTCTCAATCTTACTACTCTTCACAAAAAATTCAACTCTTTTTAGTAAATTAAGCAATTTTTATCTCGAAGACTAGAATTATTAAATAATGCGTACAGATTTCTTCCTATTTCATCGGTATTTTCACAAAGAAAACGGTTCCAACATTTTCTTCACTCTTGACTTCTATAGTCGCATTATATTTCCCAAGCAACATTTTCGTAATACTTAAACCTAACCCTGTACCGCCTACTTGGCGATTTCTTGCCTCATCCACACGATAAAAACGGTCGAATATAAATGGTATATCCTTTTCAGCAATACCGATACCATTATCTTCAATTTTCAAGAGTGCCACTTCATTATCTTTCACAAGTGTAATTTTCACTTCCGGTACTTTTTCACAATAACGAATTGCATTTTCAATAATATTACGAATAATTTGGCTTAGTGCATTTTCTGTAATAAAAAGAGGACCCATGTCATCAGCTTTCGACAGCGTTATAAGTGCTTCTGGATAACGTAGCTTTACATCACCTACCACACTATCTAACACAGCTACTACATCTGCGCTACAGTTATCATCCTTTTCTTCTCGACGCGCAAGTTCTAGTAACTCTTCTATCATTTTACGCATTCGGGCAATTTCTGTGAGTGAAGTATTGATCGATTCCTCTAAAATTTTCGGCTCGTCTTTACCCCATCTTTGTAATAAAGATAAATGCCCCTCGATTGCTTGAATCGGTGTACGTAATTCATGTGAAGCATCGGCAACAAATTGCTGTTGCTGTGTAAATGAAATCTGCAGCTCATTCATCATGGCATTGTACATTTTCAACAGGTCACCGATTTCATCATCAGACATATACGATAACTGTATCGGCTCATTAAACCCATTGTTCATAACTTTCTTCATAGACGCACGTAATTCACGAAGCGGTCGTGTTAAATTATTGGCCAAATAATAACCAATTGACCCTGACAAGACGAGCGCACCAACACCCGCAATAAGCATTGCGGTTAATAAATACTTCATCAGCGACTGGTACTTGGCCAGCGGGTGAATAACCTGTAAATACCCTTGAAATGGTCCCATTTGAATCGACTGATTTGCGACAAACACCTTCTTGTTATCTATTATAGCTTGTTCCAAGGAGCCTTGCCCGAGGTCTGTAAAGCTTTCCATTATCGGTGCAGGCTCAGTCGTATTATTAATGCGTAAAATTTCAATGCCATCTCGATTATAAATACGGACAGTTTGATCTCGGTCAACTATCGAATTCATCAAACCAGTATTCGCTTGAATTTGTTGGATCGTTACGTTAGGTCCTTGTGCTAGTAAAAATGACGTGACATCATCTACCGTTCTTTTCGTTTTACTATGTTCCTCATTTAATAGCCATGTATGTAAGGAAACATACACAACGATGCATAAAATAGCATAACTAAAAAAAATAACAGCACTCGAAATCATCATCCACTTCCGTTGAAGTGACTGCTTTTGATAAAAGGCTTGTAAGATTTTCATGCTCTCATCACATACCCAACACCGCGAACTGTTTCAATATAAGCATTACTTTCACCAGGTAACTTTGAGCGTAAATGGCGAATATAAACATCTACAACATTCGTTTCTACATCCGTGTTATAGCCCCATACTGTCATTAAAATAAATTCTCGTGTACAAACACGATTTTCGTGCTCAACTAATAACTTTAATAAATCAAATTCTGTCTTTGTTAAATCCAGTTTTTCACCTTGAACTGTTACTTCATAAGCTTCCGTATCAATTTCAATATCTTTGCAGCTCAAGCGTTTCTCTAACTTAAGCTCAGTCTCTGATCTTCTTAAATTTGTTCGGATCCTAGCCAATAATTCTTCAATTGCAAACGGTTTGACAATATAATCATCGGCACCCGCATCTAAACCAGCGACACGATCCATTACCGCATCTCTTGCAGTCAACAGTAGTATGGGCACAGTGGACTGCGCTCGTACTCTTCTACAAATTTCAATTCCGTTCAACCCTGGAAGCATCACATCTAGTAAAAGAACATCAAATTGCTGTTGTAAGGCAAGTTCTAAACCTTCCCTTCCATTTTCCGCAACTACGACATCATAACCTTCGTGTACGAGCTCTAATTCTACAAAACGAGCAATATTCACTTCATCTTCAACAAGTAAAATTTTACTTTTCATTTCTTCACCTTCAATTTAGTGTAAGTTTTCTTCATCATATCATGTATCCCAATACTATTTCCCTTCATTTTGAAGTGGTGCTTCAAAAATAAAAGTCTGTACAACAAGTGAATACTTGTTTGTACAGACTTTTACCGAGCATTACTTTCTATCTTTTTTGGTAATATGCAAACGATCATTACCACGACTTTTTGCTTCATACAATGCCTGGTCAGCTAAATCTATTAGTTCGTCTAATGTGTCTGCATGATCTGGATAGAACGAAATACCGACTGACGCAGTTGGTGCAAAATGAAACTGTTCAATATTCCAGCCTAATTTTAAGCCCTTTCGGATACGCTCAATTATTTGTGTCACTTGCAATTTACGTTCCTTAGAATCACAATTTAAGCCCGTTAACACAACGATAAATTCATCTCCACCCACACGCACGATTAAATCATGGCTTCTTATAGATGAAGAAAGCACTTTCCCGAAGTTGCTTATAAATTCATCTCCAACATCATGTCCATAATTATCATTAATTTGTTTAAAATCATCTCCATCGATATAAAGAACCGCCATCGATAACTTATTTTGTATGGCTTCAGCTAATAATCTTGGAAACTCCTTCAATAAATACCTACGATTCGGTAATTGCGTCAAGCTATCATGGTAAGCCATGAAAAGTAAATCATTTTCAATTTTTTTACGATGCGTAATTTCACGGGATACAATAATAATTTGCGATACTATTTTGCGATTCGGGTCTTTGACAACTGTTACATTTGCTTCAGTCCAATGCAGTGAATCTTCTTTAGATTGCAATAATAATTCAAACTTATCGTCTGGTCGATGCTCTAAATTATTCAAATAATTATGCCAAATATCCATACTGTCGCGACTCACTAAATTTCCATAAAATTTACCGAGCAATTCGACATTGTCATATCCAAGGCTACTCGAATATGATGGTGAAGCGTATAAAACAATGCCGTATTCATCCGTAATAACAATTAAATCATTCGTATTTTCAGTGATCAAACGGAATGTTCGCTCAATATTTTGTAGTTCAGTTAAAATTCTCTTTTTATCGGTAATATTAAAGTTAATAATTAAATACTGCTCAATTGTCCCTTGCACATTTTTCAGTGGAATCATAGTGGAGTCGACCCAATAATACTCGCCATTTTTGGTTTGATTACAAAATTCCCCTCGCCATATTTCGCCTCTGCTTAATGTTTTAATAATGTTTTTTTCAAACTCTACAGAGTGGATGCGACTGGATAATTTACGATATTGTGTACCGAGAAGCTCTTCAGCCGTGTAGCTTGTTTGCTCTGTAAACAAATCATTCACTTCAACCATGTCTCCATTTAAATCCAAAACAGTAATAGCTGCCGCGGAAGAAAGTGCCGCTTTAAACACTTCAAGACCATGTGTTGTAGAGCGCAATTGAGCCTGTTGCTGCAAGTTTTCTGTAATGTCTTGCATGATTAAAAATGTGGCAATGGAGTCTTCCCCACTCATAATTGGTGAAAAGATAACTAAATAATGCCGTTCTTCATTTTTCAACGTATTAAACTTAATAACCCTAGACTCTATTTTTTCCCCTTGCGAAACAAGTGTTAAATATTCTTTAACAGATGCTCGCTCTTCTGCAGGAATAATTGGCAATTCAATAAATGGCATATGTTTCACTTCATCTAAAGTCAAATCAAAGTTACTTATAAATTGAGGATTTGCCTCGTAAACTTCGCCATCACATGAAATTACTACTGTTAGAAGATGTGATTCGCCGAATAAAGAGCGCATAAATAAGTATTTGTCTTCTATATTTCGATCATAATTAATTTCTTTCGTTATGGCTAAAATATAATGCTCACTATCATTCATACTCGCTCGAACAGTCGTTTCATATTTTCTTACTTCCGATTTGAAGTAAGCATAGTCTTCGAAATCTACTTGACTGTTTGTTTCAAGCGCTTCATTGTATTTATTTATTATTAATTTGCTTGTACTCGCATTCACAACATCAGAAATTACTTTCCCTTTAACATCTGCCTCCAGGAACTTCGCTGCTGAGTTATTCACAAAAATATATTCATAATCATCAAGACGCCTTTTTAAATAGTAAACAAAATCTTTTCCATCAAATAATTTATGAAATTGATCCTCCGTCAGAAGGGGTTCCATACTTTCACCACCACATATAGTTAAATTATATTACGGCTCTACACCATAATCTGTACTTGACAGCACATTCCACTGCAGGCGGACGCTTTCCGCGGGGCGAGCGCCGAGCCTCCTCCGGGCCAACACGATGTT
>JAVWKG010000132.1:0-7848 GCA_036638655.1 Lysinibacillus sp.
CAAAGGCTAAAGGCGTCACATCCTGTGACAACGCCTTTGTGACCAACATCGTGTTGGCCCGAGACCCTGGAGCGAGCGTAGCGAGTGAAGCGGCTCATCGGACGCCCCCCGGAAAGCGCGCAGCCGGAACGGAAATCAATCCCAGGTAATGCTTATGGGCCAAAATATCAGGTTTATCACAAATTGAAATAGAAAATAATACCAAAAAGAACCGGGCGTGTTTTTGCCCGTTTCTTTTAGACATTGCATATAAGCGTGATTAGCCTGTGTATTTTTGAATTATGAATTGGGATCTGGCTGCATTAAATGTGGTGCCTTTTTCAAGGTCCAAATGAGCGCAAGCAGGAAGCATGCAAATAAAATGATGGCGCCGAAAATATAAGGGCTGTCCATATTCCAGTCGAATAATACACCAGCTAAAGCAGGACCAATCATATTGCCAAGACTCATATACGCATTGTTGAGCCCAGCAGCGAAACCTTGTTCACTACCAGCAAGCTTGGAAATCAGTGTGTTGACTGCTGGTCGAATTAACGTTGTCGCTGTAGAGAAAATCGTGGCAACAGTTAATATTAACGCAAAGCCAGATACATACAATATTAAGTAAATTGAAATTGATGCAATGAATAAATTGACTAACACAACCTTCATCTCACCGAATCGTTTGAACAGTGGTGTAATAATAAACATTTGTACGACGACACCGACTGCACCACCGACCGTCAATAAAATCGCAATGTCCGAAGGTGTATAGTTAAATTTATCTGTGACAAATAACGATAAAGTTGCTTGGAAATTAGCAATGCCAAATGAGAAAACAAGCATAATGATGAGCATAACAAAGTAGGGCATTTTAACGGAGTGCATCATTTGCTTAGCTAGATTGTCCTGTTTTTGTGCTTTTTGTGATGCGTTTCGTTTTGTATTTGGTAATAATATGAATGATAGAATGGCTGCTAGAACTGCTGCTATTCCAGCCATGTAAAATGGGAAATGAAGACTGACTGTAGATAAAAATCCGCCAATTCCTGGCCCAATCATAAAGCCTAGAGACATAGAAGCCCCAAGCATTCCCATACCTTTTCCACGATCTTCATATGTAGTAATATCCGCGACAAATGCCATAATTGGGGGTGCGATGAAAGCGGCACCTAAGCCCCCTAAAAAGCGAGCGATAAAGAGCATCCAAATTTCTGTAGAAAGTCCAAAAGCAATTTGTGAAAGACCTGTTACAACAAGTCCGAAAATAATTAGATTTTTACGTCCGTATTGATCTGAAAGGTTTCCTGCAATTGGAGAAAAAACAAATTGTGCTAATGCAAATGATGCAATAAGCATACCGAGAATTTGTCCCGCTGCACCAAATAGTTTTAAATACTCGGGCATGACAGGAATAATGATGCCAATGCTTCCCATTGCAATGAACATATTAAACATTAAAATATATAAAGCGGTCTTATTCGACGTCTGTTGGGCCATATGCTAGTCCCTCGTTTCTTCTTCATTTCAAATATACTACAGTCTAACATACTAAATACTAAGTTGCCATTGACTAAAAGTCTGAAATGAAAAGGCCATATGCAGCTATGCATATGACCTCCACGTAATTTAACGAATACTCATTTTAAATTCTAAAAATAACTCATTGTACGTTCCTAGATACTCTTTACCTAAGTTTTTATATACTTCAAGTGTGTCCCGCTGTTCCTCGGAAGGGTAGTAGCGCTCATCCGCCACGACTTCCTCATCCATTAATGCCATTGCTGCAACGTTTGGTGTAGAGTAGCCTACATAATCGGTATTCGTCGCTCCAATTTCAGCATCCAACATGAAATTAATAAAAGCATGAGCCCCATCTACGTTTTTTGACGTTTTTGGAATGACCATATTATCAAACCATAAGTTAGAGCCTTCTTCAGGAACTGCAAAGTCCAATTCTTCATTTTCAAACATCATATCTGCTGCTTGGCCTGAGAATGTCAGGGCAACAGCAGCTTCATTGTTTACCATTAAAGGTGTAATTTCATCGCCAATAATGGCTTTTACATTTGGTGCAAGTTTAATTAGTTTATCCGTTGCTTGACGCAGTTCGTCTTTGTCGAGTGAATTCAATGAGTAGCCAAGGCTATTTAATCCCATTCCGATAACTTCACGTGCGCCATCTACTAAAAATACTTTGGATTTTAATGAAGGGTCCCATAAATCTTCCCAGGAAGAGAAATCTAAATCGCCTACTAAGTTAGGGTTATAAACAATGCCGACAGTACCCCAAAAATAAGGAAGCGAGTATCGATTGTTATCATCAAAAGGTAAATCTAAAAAGTACGGATCAATGTTTTTTAGATTTGGAATTTTTGTTTGATCTAAAGGAATGAGTAACTCATCTTCCTTCATTTTTTCAATCATGTATTCAGAAGGGATTGCGATGTCGTATGCAGTCCCGCCTTGTTGAATTTTTGTAATCATTGCTTCATTTGAGTCAAATGTTTCGTAAATGACATGAATGCCCGTTTCTTTTTCAAACTGTTTTAGTAAATCGGGGTCGATGTACTCACCCCAGTTAAAAATCGTTAACGTATCTTTTCCACTTTTTCCACCACCAGCACTTAACGAATTTGCTGCATAAATAAGAAGAACGGAAACGACAATGATGGCGATAGTTGCTTGAATTAATTGCTTCAATGTTGTCCCCCCGATCGATTATTACTTGAACGATTCATGACGAAGTAATAGCCAACAACCACCAGAATTGTGATGAAGAATACTAATCCTGAAATGGCATTTACAGTGAGTGAAATACCGGCACGTGCCATCGAATAAATTTCTACAGACAGGGTGCTAAAGCCATTACCTGTTACGAAAAATGTCACTGCGAAATCATCAAGTGAATACGTTAAAGCTAGGAAGAAGCCTGCGAAAATACCTGGTCGAATATAAGGAAGTATTACACGCATCATAATATCCTTTTTTGTTGCCCCAAGATCTAATGCCGCATCAATAAGTGATTTATTCATTTCAAGTAGCTTAGGTAAAACCATTAATACGACGATTGGTACACTAAATGCAACGTGAGAAAGTAACACAGATGCAAAGCCAAGTTTAATGCCAATCATTGTGAATAGTATTAAAAAGCTTGCCCCGATAATAACGTCAGGGCTAACAATTAATACGTTATTTAAAGAAAGTAGCGTGTTACGCATTTTAGCATTTTTTACAGTAACAATACCAATTGCCCCTAAAGTGCCGACAATTGTTGAAATCAATGCAGATAATAATGCCACAATAACCGTATTAATTAATATAACGATTAGACGTGTATCTTCGAATACAGCTTTATAGTGTTCAAGTGTAAAGGATTCAAAATTATTCATGGACCCACCACTATTAAATGAATAGAACACCAAATAGAAAATAGGTGCATACAAGACAACAAATACTAGGATTAAATACAATTTAGCTGCTTTAGAAAGTTTAGTCATCGTACGCGACCTCCTTTATCTTTTTGGCCCGTAATAAACATGATGATGACCATAAATAAAATTAGGAATACAGCAATGGTTGAACCCATTCCCCAGTTTTGTGTTACTAGGAATTGTTGCTCGATTGCTGTACCTAGAGTAATGATACGATTACCTGCGATTAATCGTGTAATCATAAATAGCGATAAAGCAGGAATGAAAACAACTTGAATGCCTGCTTTTACCCCGTCCAGCGTAAGTGGCAGAACAACACGTCTAAATGTCGTGAAGGCTGAAGCACCTAAATCACGTGCTGCATAAACTAAAGTCGGATTTAAGCGATCAAGTGAGTTGAAAATCGGTAAAATCATAAATGGAATAAAAATATAAACAGAAACGAAAACAAAGCTCAAATCAGTAAAGAGTATTTGCTTAGGATCAAAGCCGAATACTTCAATGAAAGCATTAATCGGTCCATAAAGACCAAAAATGCCGATAAATGCATATGTTTTTAATAATAAATTAATCCATGATGGAATAATAATTAGTAATAACCAAAGCTGCTTATGCTTTGTTTTAGTTAAAAAATAAGCTGTTGGATACGAAATTAATAGCGTGAAAAACGTAATTAAAAAAGCATACCAGAATGAGCTTAGCGTCATTTTTAAATAAACAGATGTAAAGAAAGCTTTATAGTTATCGAACGTGAAATTGCCATGTAAGTCTAGTAGGGAATAGTATACAACGAGGGCAATTGGTGCAATAACAAATAGTGCAATCCAAATAATATAAGGAGCTAAAGCGGATTTCGAAGCTTTAGTTTGCATTATCTTCATCTCCGTAAGCTTCTAAGCGATTATCGAATTCTTCTTCGGTTTCGTTCAAGCGCATTACATGAATCGCTTCAGGGTCGAAGTCTAAGCCGATTTTTGCCCCTACATCAGCTTTTTTAAGAGAGTGTACTAGCCACTCATTGCCGTCTTCATCGTACGTAGAAATTTCGTAGTGAACACCACGGAATAATTGCGTATCTACTGTTACAGTTAATTTTCCTTGATCAGTCGTTGTAATTTCTAAATCTTCTGGACGAATAACGATGTCAATTTTCTCGTTTGCTTTCATCCCTTGGTCCACACATTCGAATACTTTTCCAGTAAACTGTACTTTAAAGTCTTCAATCATCATACCTGATACAATATTAGATTCACCGATAAAGTCTGCAACAAAGCGGTTAATTGGTTCATCATAAATATCTACCGGTGTGCCAGATTGTTGAATTTCACCTTCACTTAGAACGAAGATTTCATCGCTCATTGCAAGTGCTTCCTCTTGGTCGTGTGTGACGAAAACAAATGTCTTGCCAAGGCGTTGCTGTAATTCACGCAGTTCGTATTGCATTTCAGTACGTAGCTTTAAATCCAATGCTGACAATGGCTCATCTAGTAAAATGACTTCTGGGTCGTTGACAATGGCTCTTGCGATCGCGACACGTTGACGTTGACCACCAGACATTTCAGAAATTTCACGATTACCGTAGTCAGATAAGTTAACAAACTTTAGTGCCTCAGCTACACGTTCTTTAATATCATTTTCAGGAAGTTTTTTAATGCGTAAGCCAAATGCTACGTTCTCGAAAACATTTAGATGTGGGAATAAGGCGTAATCTTGGAAAACGGTATTCACTTGTCGTTGATTTGCAGGGACAGTGTTTATTTTTTTATCGTGAAAAAATACGTCGCCACTTGTTGGTTCAGTAAAGCCGGCGATTATACGCAAAATTGTAGTTTTCCCACAGCCAGATGGTCCTAATAATGTGTAAAACTTACCTTTTTCAAGTTCTAAGTTAATGTTTTTTAATACCACTGTACCGTCATTAAATGACTTTGAGACATTTTCAAAGCGGATAATTGTGTTTGTATTCATGATGTGCCTCCTTAAGTTATAAATATGAATCTGTTGCAACGAGCAAGATTTTCGTTTCGGCATCGTGTGCATTGAATATTTGATGATGATCAGAAGCATCAAAGTACACAGCATTGCCTTCACTTGCAATATACTGTTCTTTACCTAATGCAAGACGAATACGACCACTTAAAATATATATAAAAGTCTCAGACAATGAGGGTTCAAATTGTTTGAACTCTCCACCGGCATCGAGTGTTAAAATAATCGGTTCCATTTCTTTTTCATTCGATGTTGGAATTAGCCACTGAATATCGTATTTTTTATCTTCATCTGAGTAGATCGATTGGTCTTCCTCTGTATAAACGACCTTTTGCTCAGGTGCTTCGTCATCAAAAAAATCTTTCGGTTTAGAGCCTAATACTTCTAATAAAGAAAAAAGCGTTTCAATGGAAGGTGAGTTTAAATCGCGTTCCAATTGTGAGATGTAACCTTTACTTAAGTCGGTTCGTTCGCCCAGCTCTTCTTGGGTCAACCCCTTCTTTAATCGCAATGCTTTGATTTTTCGCCCAATTTGCATCTTTTTCCCCTCCGAGAAGTTTAGTAATCATAAACTTTCGAAAACAAAAGTTTACTTTAACGAAACTTTAAGTTTACAAAAACAATATAATTATACATAATCCACAAAAAAAAAACAACCATTTTTGCTGAAAAAACAGGGGTAATATTTAAGGTAAAATAAGGATAAAGATGGTGTGAAGAGATTTTGGAATAAGTAAGAGGAAAAGTGAATATTATATTGAGAAAAATGTCGAAAAAATAATTTACTAAAAGTGATTTGACAAAACTATGGCTATTTTACAAAAAACAGCATTACTATTGATTCAGGTACATTGAAAATCGCGAATTTCTCTGCTATCGTAGAGTATGAATTCGCATTTGCGAATGGAAAATAACTACATAATTCGGAGGGAATAATAATGGCAGAACGTATGGTAGGAAAATCAGCTCCAGACTTTACTATGCAAGCAGTACTTGCAGATAAATCATTTGGTAAAGTATCTTTAGAAGAAATTAAAGCTCAGGATAAATGGACAGTGCTTTTCTTCTATCCAATGGACTTCACTTTTGTGTGCCCAACAGAAATTACGGCAATGAGTGATCGTTATGATGAATTCGAAGATTTAGATGCAGAAATTATCGGTGTTTCAACTGATACAATTCACACACATTTAGCATGGATTAACACAGACCGCACTCAAAATGGTCTTGGTGAGTTAAAATATCCATTAGCAGCAGATACAAATCACCAAGTGGCAAAAGACTATGGTGTTTTAATTGAAGAAGAAGGTATCGCGCTACGTGGTCTATTTATCATCGATCCAGAAGGCGAATTAAAATATCAAACAGTATTTGATAATAACATTGGTCGTGACGTAGATGAAACTTTACGTGTGCTTCAAGCATTACAAACAGGTGGTCTTTGCCCAGCGAACTGGCGTCCAGGTCAAGCAACTCTATAATTGACCGCAACTATTTTGAGATCATCCCCACGTAAATTTGTGGGGATTTTTTAAACGAATGAAGGAGGATACTACAATGAAACTACGTGAACAAATGCCTGAACTTGCAGGCGCAACAACTTGGTTAAATGGTGAAGTAACAAAGGCTGATTTAGTTGGCGAAAAACCAACATTAATTCACTTTTGGTCAGTAAGTTGTTATTTATGTAAAGAGGTTATGCCAGAAGTGAATAACTTCCGTGACCAGTATAAAGATGAGCTAAATGTTATCGCTGTGCACATGCCACGCTCTGAAGAAGACACTAATTTAGAATCAATTAAAGCAGTAGCTGCTGAGCATGACATTACACAACCAATCTTTGTTGATAATGAATTAAAATTAACAGATGCGTTTGCCAATCAATATGTACCAGCATATTTCGTTTTCGATAAAGACGGTCAACTTCGCCATATGCAAGCAGGCGGTAGTGGCATGAAAATGCTTGAAAAACGTGTTAACCGTGTGTTAGACGAAATGCGTAACGCTTAAAATTGATGAAAAAGGCGAGGAATGACCTCGTTATTTATTATGGTTAACCAAAAAATAAGAGTGCCGCAGCCTATATGGTTGTGGCATATTTTTATGGCATATCGTGTAACTATCGATATATTTAAAAATAGGGAGATAACGTTGCTTCCACAGGTCTATCGGAGCTATTCCGCATTCTATTAGTGTTCCCGCAAATCTATCAGCTTAGAGTGTGAAAAAGCAATCATTACTTGCCACAATACATATGAGTGATGATACGGTACACTATAAATAATAGTAATGTTATAAAAGGGGTTTTGTGAGATGAAAAAGGAGTTTGTTGTTATTGGTTTAGGTCGTTTTGGAGGTAGTATCGTTCGTGAATTAATGGATCAAGATGCACAAGTAATGGCAATTGATAATTCATCTGAACGTGTCGATGAGTTTGCTTCCATCG
>JAVWKG010000133.1:0-7848 GCA_036638655.1 Lysinibacillus sp.
CAAACAATTGGCAAACGGAACATACTCAACGCATCGCTATTTCCCAGTGAATTCATTTGTCATGTTTGGTGATGGAGCGATGGGAGAAACTTTATTCGGGCCAACCGCTGAAGAAAATCGTTTGACTCGTGATCCATCGATTGAAATCAGTAAAATCGGTAACGTGCTTGCAATGGTGTACGAGGAAAATGTTGACCCGGTATCAACTTGGACAAAAGCTGTAGCAACGGCTATCCCATCATTCCCAGCTGCTGATGAAGTATTCCAAGCACAACCAATTGCATAAGGAGGTAATTAAATATGAAAATTGTAGAAGTTCTTGATGTTCCCGTTCGATATAAGGGGGCAACTTATAAACCAGGAGAATCTTTCGAAATGGAAGATACCCACGTAATTGAAACACTTGTGAAAGTAACAGGTGAGGTCGAAAAAGTACCGAAAACAATCGAAGAAATGACTATTGCAGAATTGAAAGAATATGCAAAAGAAAATGAAATTAATTTGGGTCCAGCTAAAAAGCTAGATGAAATTTTAGCAGTCATTCAAGCGCATGAGGAACAAAAACAAGAGGGCGACAATTAGTCGCTCTTTTTTTATAAGGAGTGATTAAATGACTCAATTAGAAAGGTTTAAGTTGCAACTAGGTATCTCCAACGAAGGAAAAGATGTTTTGCTAAATATGCTTCTATATAACGCTGAAGAGTTTATTAAGTCATACACATATCGTTCTAATTTGATACAACCGCTACTTTCCTTACAATTGCAAATAGCCGTTATTTATTTTAATCGTATAGGTGTCGAGGGTGAACAAGGTCGTTCAGAAGGTGGCATTTCAAGCACTATTTACGTTTTAAATGATGACTTACCAACTTCGATTAAAGCTCAGCTTAACAATTACCGTTTATTAAAGGCAGCACGCTATGCGACTTAGACAACGTGATTTAAAGCCTTATGTTGTTAAACGGAGAACTGTTATTACGGAACCAGATGGAACAACTTACGAAGAAATGGATCCTATCGGCCATGAAATCCAAGCCAATATTCAGCCTGCCGGTGGAAAGCTAATGTTGGAACTTTACGGTGAGCGTTTGGCGTATATGTTGGTTGGCTATGCAGAATTGGATACAGATATTCAGGAATCTGATCGCGTTTGTGTCTATGTTGCTCCAGATGTTCCTCCAGATTATAAAGTTGTGGCTATAAGACGACCAAATACACATCGCGTCATTGACTTAGAGAAGGTGAAAATATGACCATTCGAGGTTTAGACAGTCTTATGCGTAAAATTGATGCACTTGGCGGTAACAGTCAAAAGGCACTTAAAACTGCTATCCATCAAGGTGTAAAGTTGGTACAGGGCGATGCAAAAGAACTTGCTCCAATCGCTGAGGTCGACGGCGGTCAATTACGAAATAGCATTCAAGGTAATGTTGAAGTTAAGTCGGGAATCATCACCGGTAAAGTATCTACAAACGTTGAACACGGTGCGTACGTAGAATTTGGGACTGGGCAACGTGGTGAGGGTTCACCATCCCCGCCTAAGTCACCTGAGAATTTAAATTACCGTCAAGATTGGGCAGGTATGGATGCGCAACCTTATCTATATCCGGCTCTAAAGCAAAATAAAGAAAATGTAAAAAAAATCGCGAAAGAACATTTGAAAAAGGAAATACGAAAGCTAGGTGGTTAAATGTACGATGTGAAGCCGGAAGTAAATACGTTATTGAATACAATTGAAGGTGTAACAGTATCTGACCAATTCCCATCGGGCCCAGCGCAAACACCGCACATCACATTTAAAGAGGGTGATAACTCAAACTATCGAAATATGAGCGTTGAGTTGCAATCTGAAATCATCATTCTAATTGATGTGTGGCATACAAGGTCGACTGGTGCTATTGCAAAAGAGGTAAATGATAAGATGGCTAGCATTGGTTTCTCGCGTCAATTTGCAGCTGATTTAAACGATCCTAGTGGAATTAAACGTAAAACGATACACTTTCGTGGCGTAGTTGATAAACGAACTAAAAATGTTTACCAGTAGAAAGGGGAAAATGATGAAAAAACAATTAGAGTTTGCTGGAATTAGAAAAGTTCAGACTGATTTAGATCATACACAGCAAGAGGTATCAACAGTTACACTTCAATTTGGGATAGTTGGTGATGATTTAGACGTCGCCCAACGGGAACTAGTTGAGGTGATTCAAAAAGCGATTCATCAATACTGTTCGTTACCTAATATTAACTTAGGCTTTGATGCATTCGCTGTTATGAAAAACGAAGGGAGTAAATAATAAATGGCAGGATTATTATCGAAAGACACAACATTAAGCTATAAAGCTAGTGGTTCTACCTACACAGAGTTGGAACACCTTATGGAAGTTCCTGAAATGGGTGGAGATCCCGAAAAGGTGGAGGTTACTACGCTATCTGACGATGTAAAAAAATACATCAATGGAGTTAAAGATTTGGGCGATTTAACGTTCAAATTTCTTTATGACAATGGAACGACGACTAGTAATTATCGTGTACTAAAAGGATTACAAGATGCAAACAAGCCTGCTGAATTCAAGCTTGAATACCCAGATGGCACAGGGCACGAATTCAGCGCCTATGTAAACGTAAAAATGGATTCTGCAGCTGTTAATGCGGCTATGACTTTTTCCGTAGGTATGAGTCTACAAAGTGATATTACTGTGACAAATCCGACACCTTAATTGTTTACATCAACCAATATGTGGTAGAATCATTTCAAAACTACACATTGGAGGTAATACCAATTAGATATTTATTATGTTTTTTACCACCTTTAGCTGTTGTATCTTGTAAAAAGCCCGGGCAATTTTTAATCAGTTGCTTATTGACACTTTTAGTTTATTTTCCAGGGGTCGTGCACGCAATCTTAGTAGTAAATCAGTACAATGCAGACAAACGGAACGACAAATTAATTAGAGCAATACAACAAAATAAATAATTTAGAAGCACTCTCAAATTTGGGGGTGCTTTTTATATTGGGAGGAAAAATAATGAAATACACAACTTTAAACTTTGGTGGAGAAGAATTTAAGTTACGAATCACAGCGGCATCGGCAATTGATTTAGAGAAAAAGTTAGGTGGGCGTAATCCACTGGACATTTTAGCGGCTGTAGAAAGTGGAAATCTACCATCTATCAGTAGCGTGTTACTGATTCTCCATGCAGCAGTTCAGAAATTCCATCACGGATATAAGTTCGACGACATTGTAAATTTGTATGACAAATACGTCGAGGATGATAATGCGTATACGGATCTATTACCATCGTTAATCGAGGTATTTAAAGTGTCGGGTTTTTTCCCGAACAAGGCGTAAATGAAGAGCAAAATAATACGCCAAGCGAGCCAATTAAAAATTTAACAGAACTATTCGAAAAGCTGTATCCGATCGCTGTAGAAAGCGGTGTGGATGCGGCTTCTTTTTGGGATATGACGTATGTCGAAATAACTGTGGCTATTAAAGCGCACGTGAAAAGGCAAGAAGTAGACCTTCAATATCAGTCGATTATCGCTTATCACCAAGCAAATCTTATCTCGCATCTCGTAGGTATCTCACTAGGTAGTAAGCAAAGCCCACAAGAACTGCACGAAGCTTTCCCAGGTATTTTCCCGGAACTTGAAAAACGAGCAGAAATGCAACAAGTAAAACAACAGAATTGGGAATTGATGAAAGCACGTGTTGAGGCATACGCGGCGGAGAAACGAAAGCGAGGTAGACCGAATGGCGATGACAATTGAAGAACTTCAAATTTTAATCACATCAGAAACCTCGGGGCTAAAAAAGGAACTTGCAAATGTTAAAAACGAGCTAGGTGGATTAGACAAAGCTGTTAAACAATCTACTGAAGCGATGAAAAGCGCATTTAAAAGCGTAGTTGCCGCTTTAGCTACACTTGGAATAGGTAAGTATATTAAAGATGCAGTCCAAGCATCCAGTGATTTAGAAGGCGCTTTCCTTGGCTTGCAATCAATCATTGAGGGACAAGGACGATCCTTTGCAAAAGCTAAAAGTTTCATAAATGACTATATTGCTGACGGTTTAGTGCCACTGGGTAACGCAGTAACTGCATATAAAAACCTTGCAGCACGTGGCTATGATGATAATCAGATTCAGCAAGTTATGGAACGTTTAAAAGATGCTGCGGCATTCGGGCGTCAAGCTTCCTATTCGTTAGGCGATGCGGTTACGTCAGCTACAGAAGGTCTAAAAAATGAGAACTCAATCCTAGTCGATAACGCAGGTGTGACGAAGAACGTGGCTAAAATGTGGGACGAGTATGCCAAGTCAATCGGTACCACAGCAAATAATTTAACCCAGCAACAAAAGATTCAAGCTGAAGTAAACGGGATTATGGAAGAAACCAAATTCCAAGTTGGTGATGCTGCAACGTATGCAGATACATTCGCGGGAAGGCTATCGCTTTTAAGTAAGACGCTCGGAGATATTCAGACTAATATCGGAGATGCGTTTATGCCAATCGCTAATATAGTCTTACCGCTACTTCAGACCCTGGCAAACTGGCTCGTAAAAGTCACAGCTTACTTCAGGTATTTCATGCAAGCATTCTTCGGAGTATCGAAATCACAAAAACAATCTAATATAGCGGCAGGTGGAGGTGCGGCCGCACAGGATTCGTTCGGTACTGCTGCAGAAAATGCAGGGAAAAAGGCGGAAAAAGCAGGAAAGAAAACAAAGAAAGCTGCTGAAGAAGCAAAGCGATCTGTTGCAGGGTTTGACGAAATTAACTCACTTACAGAGCCGTCGAAGAAATCTGACGGGAGTTCGGGAGGTAAAGGATCTGGTGCAGGTGGCGGAGTCGGAGGTATGGACGATATGGATTTCGGCGATTTAGATATGCCTGAAATCGATACTGAAACAATCCCAAAGCATATCCAAGAGATGGCGGACAAAATCAAAGAAATATTTAAGGATATGTGGGGCGGAATAAAAGATACCGGCTCACTTTTTGCTGATGCTTTTAGCGGAATTGGTCCAGCACTTCAACCGTTGCGTGATGCTGTGGGTCCTATCAAACAATCATTTGCAGAGATTGGCGGAACACTTCTTCAACTAATAGATGAATTTTTAAAGCCCGCTGCAAGCTATATTTTATTTGATTTTATACCTTCCATCGTGACTGGGTTTGTAGAGGACTTTGCTCCAGTATTTGCAGATGCAGCAGTATGGGGCATGAATTTACTTGCAGAGACATTCCAAAACGTGACTGATCTAATCATTGCATCGTGGAATGAGGTGTGGCTACCATCACTAGAGGCGATAAAAGTTGCTTGGCTAGATGCAAGTGAATCTATTGCGAAATCATTACAAAGTTTACTTGATGGCACGATTAAACCTCTAACAGAATTTTTATTAAATCAATTTTTGTTACCAATTGCAGATCAGCTAAATAGAGTGCTAGTACCCATCTTTACAGACGTATTAGTGTTTGCACTGGAACTGTTTGCTAAAACGTTTAAAAATGTTACAGAGGTTTTAAATAATTTAACTTCAATTGTTATTATCCCAGCACTCGAGCGTATTCGAGATGCTTTCCTAGATTTCTTACCTCGTATGGGGAATGCACTACAAACTTTATTAGACGGTACAATTAAGCCTTTTGCAGACTACATTTTGAATGGGTTTGCGATACCGATTGCAGACGCTATTATTACAACAGTTGTTCCGATTTTTACAGATATTTTAGTAGCAGCGTTTGAAGTTGCAGCAGAGGCGTTTGAGTGGGCAGCAGATTTAATGAACGAAATTTATAAGTCTGTAATAAAGCCTACGTTTGATTTAGTGAAGAAAATTGTAGTCGATACGTTAAAAATTGTAAAAGACGCTTGGGATAAACACGGCAAAGACCTATTAACAAGCCTAAAAGATTTATTTAAAAATATTCAAGACACGTTCCAATTGTTATGGGATAAGGTGTTAAAGCCGATTGTAGAACCATTTTTAGAAAAACTAACATGGTTATGGGATAAGCATTTAAAAGGTGTAGTTGAAGAAACGGTAAAATTTGTATTGAAATTAGTTGATGCAGCAACCGATTTATTGAACAAGTTTATCCTACCAATCATTAATTATTTAGTTGAAGATCTCGGTCCAGCATTTACAACAATATTTAATTTCGTCGTTGATCTAATTGGTACGTCAATAGCGTTGATTGCCGATTTAGTAAAGGGTTTAATTCAAATTTTGAGTGGAATTGTAGATTTTTTAGTCGGCGTATTTACGTTAGATTGGCGGCGCGCGTGGGAAGGCATTGTTTCCGTATTTGAAGGAATCGCAACAATGATTTCCGGAATTTTTAAAGGGATATTAAACGTTACGATTGACGTCATCAATGCAGCGATTGGATTAATTTTTGACGGTATAAATAGAATGATTCGCACCGTCAATGAATTAGTTGGATCGGTTCCCGGAATCGACATATCTATTAATCCAATAACACCGCCGCGCATACCAAAATTAGCGCGTGGGGGCATTGTGGACGGAGCTACTAACTTCGGCAATTACATCGCTGGTGAAGCGGGTGCAGAAATGATTGTGCCGTTAGAAAATACACCGTTTGTAGACAAGCTAGCTTCGGCATTAGGAACAGCTGTAATGGCTGCTATGCAGATGGGTAATCAGCAGTCTGGAGGAGATGACGGAGGGGACATTGTCTTAAACGTAGATGGCACTACATTTGCACGTATTCTTAACCCGTACCTAGCTAAAGAAGGCCAACGTTTAGGCTCTACAATAATTCAACCAATCTAAAGGAGTGTGGGTTTGTGATTAAAATTGACGGGAAGGAGATCCCCACTCCTTCTGATTATCAAGTCGGAATTATGGATATTTCGAAAGCTGAACGTAATGCTCGCGGGGACATGATTATTGAACGTATTACGACTAAGCGGAAGATTGAACTAGGGTGGAAACATCTGAGTAAGTCTGATTTACAAACGGTAATGAATGCGGTTAGTCCAGTGTTTTTTTCTGTTAGCTATATCGATCCGTTAACCAGCTCACAGAAAACAGGAACGTTCTACGCAGGTGACAGAAATGTCGGAGCGCTCGATTATATAAACGGTGACATCCGTTGGAAAGATATTAAATTTAGCGTCATAGAAAAGTAGGTGATTGAATGATTGAGGTAAGTCGTGAATTTAAGCAAGCGGTATACGCTCCTATTCGAAAAACTTCGGCAAAGGTAAATTTTGAAATACTGGACAATGCAGCATATGACGATGCAAGAGTAACTGCGAGCACAGAAGCGCCGATTAGCCGTATTGATCAAGTTACAAACAAAACTCGTCAGTTGTCGAATAAATACGCTACATTCGAGAGTGATTACTTTAAGTTAGATGGTAGTTTTCGTATTCCACCAAAACCAGGGGAAGATTCTAGTGAAATAGGTTGGTGGAGTGGTGAAATATGTGGGGCAGATGGTGTATTCGCTTTACCACAAGTATTCACTCTTAATTTCAGTGAGCCTCATAATTCAATGGGCCTTACATTAATATTCGACGCGCAAACAAATGAATATCCGTCTGACTTTGATATAAATGTTTACAAAGAAAACGATGTACTAATTGCATCTGAAACTGTTTCAGGAAATAACAACACCACTTTTGTATGGGTAAACGGCTTGGATGATTACAGAAAAATCGTTATTACTATTTACAAATGGGGCAAACCTTATCGCAGGGCTAGAATTGTCGAGGTGGATTTCGGCGTTTTTCAAGAATATCAGGGTAACAAATTAGTCAAAGTAAATTTAATCGAGCAAATGAACGTTGTTGGCGATACTTTACCAGCAAAT
>JAVWKG010000134.1:0-2118 GCA_036638655.1 Lysinibacillus sp.
ACTTAGGTAAATGGAAATGGTTCAGGAATTCTGATAGTTCCATTGATCAAATAGAAAAGTATACCGAAAAAGTAATCGCATTAAAAAGAGCAGAACTTTCTATTAAGGCAATACCATACGAAATTATTATCCTCGATAAAAATGACAGGCGAGTGAACTAGAGTGTAACAGTGGCAGGAATTAACGCAGCGTTACTATTCAAAACGCTAGTAGCTTGGCAAACCTTATTTAAGGCTCACCAAGCTTTTTCTTATTGCTATTTAACATGCGTCTACTATTTCGCATACTACACACCCGCGCCTTATTATGAGGTACACTAGAACCTTTCCTTATATTCATCGTCATATTGGTGACAGCTAACATATCGCCCTTCACTTACATTGATTTCTTTAGGTACAATCGCCTCACATACCCCCTTTTTAATAGGACAACGAGTATGAAAAGGACAACCACTTGGCGGGTTTGATGGACTTGGAACGTCACCTTTTAGGATAATTCTTTCCTTTTGGATATCCTGATTTAGTGATGGAACTGCCGACATGAGAGCTTGCGTGTAGGGGTGTAGTGGATTTTGAAATAACCCGTTCTTATCGGAAAACTCGACAATTCTCCCTAAATACATGACGCCAATTTTATCACTCACATGCTTGATCACACTGAGGTCATGGGCAATGAATATATAAGTAAGCCCGAGAGATTCCTTTAAGTCTTGAAATAGATTTAGAATTTGCGCCTGGACTGACACATCTAAAGCAGAAACGGGTTCATCCGCTATTATTAAAGAGGGGTTTACTGCGATCGCTCTCGCAATTCCTATACGCTGTCTTTGTCCACCGCTAAATTCATGCGGATAACGATTGATATGAATCGGACTAAGCCCTACCTTTACCAATAACTCCTGGACTTTGTTTGACCTTTCCTTAAATCCTTTGCCGATACCATGAGTCTGTAATGCTTCCCTTAGAATTGCTCCAACTGTCATTTTAGGATTAAGCGAGGCATAGGGATCTTGAAAAACGATTTGCATTTCACCTCTCATTTTCCTTAAGTCCCCTTCATTCAAGGAGGTTATTTCCTTCCCGTTAAAAGTGACTTTACCTTCTGTCGGTTCTATAAGACGTAGAATACTTCTGCCCATCGTTGATTTCCCACAGCCACTTTCTCCTACTATCCCTAATGTTTCTCCTTTGTTTACATAAAAATTTAGCCCATCGACGGCTTTTACAAAATGCTTTTCTTTTTTTAAGAAACGTTTTTTTATAGGAAAATGCGTTTTTAGGTTTTCTACTTTTAATAAAGGATTATTCAAGCTTTCACCCCCTGCTCCTCGTATAACCAGCACCGTACGAGCTGAGAACCATACTTAAATAAGGATGGGTTATGTTTATGACATTTAGCATGTACATGCTGACATCTAAAACGAAACGGACACCCTTCCTTTATTTCCCCTATATTCGGTACATTTCCTTCAATTGGGGTGAGTCGGTCATTCGTTTCACTATGGATATTTGGTATGGAATTTAGCAAACCAATTGTATACGGATGCTTTGGATTTTTGAAAATCGTCTTAACATCTGCTTGCTCAACAATTTGTCCATAATACATGACGATGACCCGATCCGCCATTTCTGACACGACACCTAAATCATGCGTAATGAGTAAAATGGCTGTATCATATTGTTGTTGTAGTTTTTTCATTAAGTCTAAAATTTGCGCTTGAATTGTTACGTCTAAGGCAGTCGTAGGTTCATCGGCAATGAGGAGCTTCGGATTACACGCCATCGCCATTGCAATCATAACCCTTTGTCTCATACCTCCTGATAGTTGATGTGGATATTCGTTTATAATACTTTCTGCTCGAGGAATCCCTACCTGCTTTAATAGCTCAATTGTTTTATCCTTGCTGTTTGCTCTTGTAGCATGTCCATGTAAAAAAAGAACTTCTTTTATTTGCTTTCCAATTTTATGGACTGGATTTAAGGACGTCATCGGTTCTTGAAAAATCATCGAGATTTTATTTCCACGAACTTTACGCATCTCTTTTTCTGAAAATGTATTTAAGTTTTTCCCTTCAAAGATTATTTCTCCTGAGGTAGAACCCGAATTATTCTCAATAAG
>JAVWKG010000134.1:2135-7603 GCA_036638655.1 Lysinibacillus sp.
CTGCATCAACGAAAGTGCTGTTACACTTTTTCCACAGCCAGATTCTCCAACTAAGCCCACCGTTTCTCCTTGCTGAATAGTAAATGATAAGTCTCTTACTGCTGAAATCGCTTCTGATTGATCATTTTTAAAAGATATATTCATATGTTCTACTAATAGCAAGTCACGATTTAGTGTTTCGGTAGTCAATAACTCTACCTCCCATCTAAGAAATATTCATAGGCTATTTTAGAAATTTCAGCAATCGGTTTGTTCCCTTCATAATCTAAGGAATGACCTTTAGAAAAGACGCTAATGACATATTGACCTTTATTTTCAGGTAAATAGACGATTCCAGCATCATTAAAAATCGAGAAAAGGGTACCCGTTTTATTGGCTACTGGCGTATTACGTGGTAAAAGCCCTCCTATTCGCTGCTGATAATGCTGTCTAAATAAAATATCTACTATATCGCTTGAACATTTTTTTGAGACGAACTCTCCTTTAGCGAACAACTCTAGTAACCGGGACATATCCTTTGCTGAACTATCATTGCTCTTTTTATTGTGCTCAAACACGACACTTGCCCAATCGATTTGCTGCTCTTTTAAGCGTCTATTGGTTTCAGCAAAAAGTTCAGCGCTATATGGCTGATTTGAAATTCCTACACTTAAAATTATTAGCTCCCATATAGAATGGTTAATATAAATGTTTTGAAGTCCCAATTTCCCCATTGTCTCTTGTACTGGATGAACGCCACCAATAATTTGTAATAATTTATCTGTGGCCAAATTATCACTTACGATAATCATCATAGTAGCTAAATCCTTAATCGTTGGATTTAAGCCAAACGCCATTTCTTGAAATAATCCAGAGCCTGGTACATAGTCTTGTTCTGTCAGCTGTATTCGTTCGTGAAGATTTATTTCACCTTGATTAACTTTTTCATATAGAGTGGCTAAAACGGGCAGTTTCATGACACTCGCCGTTTGAAATAGCTTTTCTCCGTGTATATTTACTTCTTCATTTGTTTGCAGATCTTTAATATAAATGCCAAAGTCAGCTTCAATATCTTTCACATACGACTCGATTAATTGCTGTAGACTCATTGAATCACTCCTCGTGCGACTATTATTTTGATTTTGGATCTAACGCATCTCGTAAACCGTCACCTAACAAGTTAAACCCTAGCACGACGAGCATAATGGCAAGCCCGGGAAATAAGGTCATCCACCATGCTTGGCTTAGAAATGATTTCCCTACATAGACAAGTGCTCCCCACTCTGGATTAGGTGGCTGTGCTCCAAGTCCTAAAAAACTTAGGGCTGCTGCTGAGAGGATAGCACCTCCAAATTCTAACGTAGCTAAAATGATAATTGGCGAAGTAACATTCGGTAGTATATGTTTGAATATTATTTTTCCGTTCTTTAACCCTAATGCTCGAGCCGCTTCTACATATTCAGTCTCTCTAATTGTTAGTACCGCGCCCCTCACTACCCTTACAAAAGATGGAACAGCCGAAATCGCCACTGCGATCATTGCATTTGTTAGACTTACCCCTAAAACAGCAACTATTGCAATCGCCATTAATAAAGAAGGAAAGACCATTAAAATATCGATGAATTGCATAATATACAAATCTAATTTTCGGTAATATCCCGCGACAACACCTAAAATGACACCGATTGTCCCTGAAATAACGACCGCGAACAAGCCCATTAATAAAGAAACTCTTCCTCCGTAAAGTATGCGTGTCCAAATATCTCGCCCAAATTCATCGGTCCCGAGCCAATGTTCTGCACTCGGGCCCTTTAAGCTGTCTTCAAAGTTCATTTCATTTACAGGGAAAGGGGCAATAACAGGAGCCAACGCTGATGTAGTAATGAAAAATAGTAAAATGAGGGAGCCAATAACAGCCCCTTTGTTTTTCTTCATCTTTTGAATAAATTTCATAAAATATGATTTCTTTTGAATATAGTCTGCTGTTAAAATAGTCGATTCATCGATTGAATTCAGCTTTCTCACTCCCTCACATAACTTTTTATTCGTATTGAATACGAGGATCTAATTTCGTATACAGCAAATCAACAACAAAGTTCACAAGAATAATAATAGCGCCCATAAATAACAATAACCCTTGAACAGTCGGGATATCTCGGGTCGATATAGCCGAAACGATTAGACTACCTAGACCTGGGAGTGCATAGACAGTTTCTGTAACAACTGCTCCTGCCATTAAATATCCGAACTGCATACCGATTAACGTAATAACCGGTATGACAGCATTTTGTAAACAATGTTGAAAAATTAACCGATACGCTCCTGCCCCTTTTGCTCGAGCTGTTCGAATATAATCCTGTTTAATGACGTCTAGCATACTGGACCGCGTCATTCTCGCAATACTACCTGCTGTTCCTAATCCTAATGTAATGGAAGGAAGGACGAGCGAATAAAACCCGCTATAGCCTGATATCGGAAAAATACTTAGTTGGTACGAAAATAACAGGATTAAAAATAACGCAATCCAAAACCCCGGTGCAGAAATACCAATAAGAGCCAAAGTCATTGCGATTTGGTCGTAAATCGTATTCTTTTTGACCGCAGCTAATACACCGATGCTGATCCCTAAAAACGAACCAAATAAAATACTATACAATGCTAATTGAGCAGTTACGGGTATTCGATTCATTATCTCTTCCACTACTGTATATCCGGTAATAAAGGAAGTTCCTAAGTCTCCTTGTATCGCATTCGCCATATAAGATAAATATTGAACGGTTATCGGCCTATCTAGCCCTAATCTAGATTCTAATTCTTGAATAGACGCCTCTGTTGCGTAGTCACCTAGTATGTGATTAACTGGATTCCCCGGGATTAAATGAATAATCATGAACACTAAAATGGAAACGCCAATAATAGTAATGAGCATTGTAGTCATTCGTTTGAATAGATAGGACGACAAGATAACGCCTCCTTTTATGCATATTAAGTTTGTTCTATTTCTATTCCTTAACTTTTACCCCTTCCCATTGGATCGACCCTTCAATTGGATGGAGTTCAAAGCTTTCGAAATTACGAGTTGCTGTAATTTTTTCTTTTACATAAAGCGGTACAAATGGTGATTCCTCTACAAGTATTTCCATTGCCTCTTCATACAGCTTTAATCTTGCATCCAGATCCATTTCAACAGCAGCTTTGTCCAAAATGCTATAAATGGCTTCATTTTGATAATGAAGTCGCTTCGATTTATCTTTACCAAATAATAAGAAGTTCAGCACGTCCGCATCTGGCCACCCAAAACTCCACAGCAACATTTGGTGTGCCCCTTTAGGCGTTTGCTCAATAATTACCGCTGACTCCTTCACAGAGATATTTATTTTAATACCAATTTCCAATAATTGATTTTGGATAACTTGAGCCGCACGTTGATTGGCTGGATCATCATCTACCCATAAATCTACTGCAAACGGCTTGCCATCCTTCATAGCTACCCCATCTTTATTCGTCTCGCTCCAACCGGCTTCTACTAGTAACTTTTTCGCCTGCTCAATATTTTTGGAATACTTCTCTTGAGCCATCGTTTCAATTTTTTCGCTATAGCCAAATGCAGCTTTTGGCAATGGACCAAATACCGCTTTCGCTTCACCATTTAATGTATTTTCGATAATCGACTCTCTATCTATTGCCATAGCAATCGCTTGTCTCACCTTTACATCTTGGAAAATAGGGAGTGTATTGTTCCAGCCTAAATAACTTAAAACGTCCCCAGGAACCCGTTCGATTGTTACTTCTGAATCCTCCTCTAAATCCTTAATATATTGGTAAGGCACATTTAATAACACATCAATATTCCCTTTCTTAAACTCTAAAATTCTAGTTTCTTCATCAGGGATAAATCTAAATTTCACACTATCAAATCCTGGACCACCATTATTCCAATCAAAATCCTTATACGGCTCATATACGATTGAGTCTCCGCGATTAATTTTGCTAAGTTTTAACGGACCTGAACCACTCGGATCTTTTTCAAACCCTTCTCCTTGTTCATCCAAAACCGAAATATCGATTGGTGCTAAAAAAGAAGTAGTGGCATTAATAAAGAATGGCGCAAACTGGGCTTTCCATTTGATTTTAAAAGAGTTTTCACTAATTACCTCAATGCTATCTATATCTCCTGCGTTTGTACTAAAAGGAGACGATGCCACTAATCTTTCAAAGGATAGTTTAACTGCCTCCGCATTAACCGGCTTTCCAGAATGGAATTTCACACCTTCTTTAAGATTGAAAACTACCTCTTTCCCATCCCCTACAATCTCGTAATCTGTAATTAAATTCGGAACAATATTCCCGTCATTATCCAGTTTCAATAAAGTATCATATAATGCCGTATTCGCTTCTCCGGTCGACGATGTTCGATGAATATCAACAGAATCTGGCTCCGAAACTAAACCAACTACTACTTCCTTCGAACCTCCCTTTGAATCCGATTGTTCACCCTCAGTACAGGCTGACAGAACAAATACAAGCACAATAAACAAGCTGATAAACCAAATTTGTTTTTTTCTCATATTTCTACCCCCATTTTCCAATAGCAACTCATCTATACTGGAATTTTGTATTATCTACTATATATTCTTGAAGGGATAAAGATATGTCACAATGATTGAAATTATTAGATTCGTTACTAGCATTGGAGACAGAATTGAGTATAGTTGTGTGCAGCCAGATGGGAGATATTGTGATTCTCGAAGTTTCAATAAATTTCAAAGGTTAAACATAGTTAATTGATTGCCTATTGCGAGGGCAACTGAGGGGTTGTTATAATACGGATATGCATAATTTTCCGATTAGTCAGCTAATTGGTGAAACATAAAAGGATTTATAAACGTAAATAAGTTTAATGGAGGTGGAAAAGTTGTCGTTATTTTTTATTGCAATTATTTTATCTATTCCTGTGTACGGCTTTTTTATTTGGAGTCTTTATGAACCTGAAGAAGCCCATTTCTTTTTAGACAAATGGAGATATAAAGAAATACCTGAGTTATCTGATATTCAAATGAAATTAAATAAAATTGGTAGCATAGTTATGATGATTTTACTTACAATTTTGCTTATTGTAATTGCAATTGATGCATTTACACCTGACCCACCATTTCCTAAAATGGATGCGTATAATTGATTTTTGTCACTAATGTACTTTGCCTTATATGTATTTGTTTTTGAACGGTGTACACAAAACATTAAGATATTATCTGGAATAACAAAAAATCTTGGAGAACCTAATTAATGGCTCTCCAAGATTTTCCTAATTGCTATTCATCGTGCGTCTGCCGCTTCGCTTTCGACGCAAACACCAGCTTCGCTCACGCGAAAAATTCCTGCGGTGCAGTAGCTCCTCGAAATTTGGCGGGTGTTTATTCCCACTCTATCGTAGCAGGCGGCTTACTCGTAATATCATACAGTACGCGGTTAACGCCGTTTACTTCGTT
>JAVWKG010000135.1:0-986 GCA_036638655.1 Lysinibacillus sp.
TAATAGGCGAGTCCTACTCTTTTTTGATGAAATAAATTTTCAACTAAAGCTTTATAACTAAGTTCAGCGGTATGTGAAGTTGAAATTTTACGTCCATCTTTCGGTAAATAATCGATTTCATATCTGTATATACCCATATTTTCATCATCTATTAACGCAGTTGGACAAATGATCGTCCAATCCAGTGCTGTTTTTTGCAATGCACGATAAACGTACTCATGTTCAGACGCTGCAAACTTCACTTTCTGCCTCGACTCTGAAGACTGATAGCGTAACTTACCTGCCTCAACTCGACTTTCAACAATACCTGCTGTGCCAATAGTGACGATTCTTGAAATATTATGTTTCTCCATTGCTTGAATAATATACTTGATCGCAACTGACAAAGTATTCGTTTTATCCGTATTCAATGCGACGAAAACGACATCACAGCCTTCAACCGTTTGATCGACGTCTTTTTCATTTCTTGCATCACCTACATGAAAAGTAATTTCATCGGTTGAAAATTTCTCCTGCCGAACGAGTGCCACAATTTCATGACCACCTGCTATTGCTTTTTGAGTGAAAAAAGCTCCGACACGACCTGTGCTACCAAATACCGCGATTTTCATTTTTCTCCTCCAGTATTCTTCGGCGTAATGACATCTTTCAATGCATCTTCGCCCGATTGTTTTGATAGTGGGACTCCTGAGCGATATGCTGCTCGGCAGATTAAATGTCCTGCTACTGGTGCAGTCATAAAGACGAAGACGATGCCTAGAAGCAATCGAACACTAATGATACCTTCATGCGCCCAAAAGTATATAAATGCACCAAGTAAGGCAAGCATAACAGCTAGTGTTGAACTTTTCGTTGCTGAATGTGAGCGTGTATAAACATCAGGCATTCGAATTAATCCAAGTGCGCTAACTAGCCCCATAATGCTTGCCAGTAAAATAATAACCGCGCCCATCCATTCACTTATTTGACTTCCGCTCAATGAGGAC
>JAVWKG010000135.1:996-7597 GCA_036638655.1 Lysinibacillus sp.
GAATGACAAAATCCCAATGATTAAAATCGCTTCTAAATAAGCAGTCGTTTCAAAAAGAATGGAGATGATGGCTACCATTGATAATAAATTAACCGAAATTGTATCCAATCCGACAATTCGATCCGGCATCGATGGTCCTCTCGCAACTCGATAAAATGAAATGGCGATTGTTAATGAGAAAAACACTAATGCAATTTTTAATACGAGCGAAATCATGTTCTTGTCACCTCCATAATGGCATTTTCAAATTGAGTCATCGACCGAATTACATCCGCTTTTGATTGTTCAATATCCATCGCATGAATATAAAAAACTTTGCCTGATTCATCAATTTCCATGACGACTGATCCTGGAGTTAATGTCAGTAACATCGCTAAAACCGTTACTTCAATATCTCCTTTCAAAGCCGTTTCATATGTGAAAATCCCAGGTTTAATCGCTAGCTTCGGACTACAAATTTGTTTGAGTACTACTGCACTCGATGTTACTAATTCTTTATTAAATAATAGGAATAATTTAAAAATCGCCCACATTTTTTTAATGTAAAATGGTTTTCCGAAAAAGCGGTGCATTAAGTACATAACGATAATGCCAATTAAATATCCTGTGAAAAAAGTTGAAACATTTACCGTATCTTCGTCTTTTAAAAGCATCCAGAGGACGGCAATTACGATATTCAACAATAATTGTAGTAGCATAATGCGCCCTCCTTATTTGTATAATACGGCATCAATATAAACCGTTGGATTGACTAAGACATTGACAGCGTCTTTCACATAAGGTGCTAAAAGTTCTGCGCCAAGCCCTAAACATATTGATAAAGCGCCTAATGCTGTCATCGCAAACATCATTTGTTTCGGAATTTTTTTCTTATAATTTTCATTAAGTGTCGCTTCTCCAAAAATGGACTTTAAAAATACGCGAATTAATGAATATAAAACGACGATACTTGATAACATCGCAATTACTGCGCCCACTAAATAACCACTTTCAATCAAACCTTGACCGATTAAAACCTTCCCTAAAAAGCCGCTGAATGGTGGAATCCCTGTCAATGCTAGAACCATCATGAAGAACAACCATCCGAATAACGGAAATTGGTGGATCAATCCTTTTATTTCATCGAAACTTGTACGACCTGTAATGTACATCATCGTACCAATCATTAGGAATAGTAATGCTTTAATAATCATGTCATGTATTAAGTAATAAATAGATCCTTCGAAAGCTGTGGCATTGTTCGCATACAGAGCCATCAGCACAAAACCAACGCCGATAATGACGTTATAGCCTACAATTTGGCGTAAATCTCGGTAGCCAATTGCACCAAACATCCCTAAAATAATTGTAGCTAAAGCTAAAAGGCCAATTAATGTATGTGTCACATCTTCTTGGATTGGGAAAATCAGTGTAAATGTTCTAAAAATCGCGTAAATACCTACTTTCGTAAGTAACGCACCAAACATTGCGGCAATCGGAACAGTTGGTACACGGTATGAACCCGGTAACCAATAAAATAAAAATAGTCCTGCCTTTAATGAGAAAACGACTAGAAGCATTAATGAAATGGTTGTTAATACGGGGCCTTGGTGTACTAAATCTACACGTTCCGCCATATGCGCAAAGTTTAAAGTACCAAGACTTCCATAAACCATCGCAAGTCCGACTAAAAACACCCATGAAGCTAACACATTTATTAGGACATACTTCAACGATTCTCTTAATCGCTCCTTACCGCCACCAATCGTGATTAACACATACGAAGCCAAAAGCATCACTTCAAAGCATACGAATAGATTAAAAATATCGCCGGTTAAAAATGAACCATTTACCCCAGCAATCATCAATAGAATTAACGGGTAAACAAACATTTTTTCAAAAGATTCTTCAAAAGATCGGAAGGCAAATAAAATACAGAGCAAGGACACAACACTTGCTGTCGTAACGAATAA
This sequence comes from Lysinibacillus sp., assembly GCA_036638655.1. GTDB lineage: Bacteria > Bacillota > Bacilli > Bacillales_A > Planococcaceae > Lysinibacillus. Next base: position 2,949 of record JAVWKG010000135.1, read on the forward strand.
CATCGCAAATGAATCCGCTACGAACGATATTCCGAATGGCGCTTCCCAACCTCCAAAAGCCAATGTTTGAATTCCTTCTTTTTTTATTGTCACGAGTAGCACTATATTTACAACAATTAATGCACACATCGATAGAAATAAAATAATTTTTTGTAACCTTACTTTCGATCTTAAAAAGACGAGAATAACTGCTGCAAATAAAGGAATGAACATCGGCATGACTACTAGATTATTCAAGTTCATCGCCTCTCATTTCTTCAACATCATCTGTTCCATTTTTGGCATACGCTCGATACGCTAACACAAGCACAAAAGCTGTCACTGCAAAGCTAATTACGATTGCAGTTAGTATCAATGCTTGTGGTAAAGCATCCGTATAGGGGCCAGGCTTTTCTTTTAATAGTGGAACATCACCCTTTTTTACTTCACCAATTGTTAAAATCAATAAATGGACGGCATGGGAAAGTAATGCTGTGCCGATTATGATTCTAATAATATTTTTAGAGAGAAGGAGGTAGGTCGCAACTGATACGAAAATACCAATTAATAAAACCATCAATGTTTCCATTAGTCTTCTCCTCCTTCGCTAATACTCAAAATAATCGTCATAACAACTCCGACAACCGTTAATGCTACACCTAATTCAAAGATCATGACAGTAGCTAATTCTTTCTCCCCGATTAAAGGAAACGGCACTGAAATTGAACTCATATTAAGAAAAGGCTGCCCGAAAAATACAGGAGCGACGCCTGTTGTTAATGCTAGTGTAACACCTATTGCCGCAACAACTTTAAAGTCTAACGGAAGACCTTTTTTAATTTTTTCAGCATCATACGTTAAATAGAGAAGCACTGCTGCTGACGCTAATACTAGGCCCGCAACAAAACCTCCACCCGGTGTATAATGTCCTGCAAAAAATAAGTAAATGGCAATCGTCAAGATTATAAACACGACAACTTGTACGACTGTGCGTAATATTACATCATTTATTTTCATGATTATTACGCTCCTTTTTACTCTTAGATTTGATTAATATATAAACACCTAAACCAGCTGTTAATAAAACAACCACTTCTAACATTGTATCAAATGCGCGGAAGTCACCCAATATTGCATTGACGATATTGGCCCCTCCAACTAATTCATACGCATTTTCAAAAAATCCTGAAATCGTTTTGAATTCACTATATTCAAGAACTGTGAATGAAATAACTACGACTAACACGCCTGCTCCAATGGCAATTACAGCATTGATCAATTTCGTGATTTTCGCTGATTTCTCCACTTTCCACTCCGGTAAATACGAGAAACAAAGGAGGAAAAGAACCGTTGTTACAGATTCAACGACTAATTGCGTCAATGCTAAATCCGGCGCTCTAAATAACACGAAGAATATCGCTACACCAAGACCTATAACACCATTTAACACGACGGCCGTTAATCTCGACTTTGCAAAAATAATGAAAACCGCTGCCAAAGCCATCACAATCATTAAAATAATCTCATACCATTCAACGGGTGCATTTTGAGAGAAATCGATCGCGAAACTATTACTTTTCACGAAATACCCGCCTACTACTAGGAAAATAAATAAGTAAATATAGATTAAATAATGTCTTAAAGAACCCGTCATATATAAATCCGTCACAAATTTACCGACAATTTGAATTTCCTCTACTATTAGATCGTATAAATAATTGAATGTCATTTTTTCAGGTAGTACGCCGTAAATGCCCGACCATTTTTTGCGTGTCGCATACAGGATACTTCCGAGGATTATCACGCCAATTGTCATAATTAATGCAGTGTTAAAACCATGCCATGCTGAAATTGTTGGCGTCATTTCTTGGATTGAGCCCATATTAGGATAAATACTTAACATGGTGCTTCCTAAAATATATTTTCCGAAGAAATTCGGGAAAATGAAAATTAGCACAACTAAAATAGCTAAAATACTCGGTGCAATTAACATTCCTTTTGGCGCTTCATGGATGACACGATCCTTCGGCAATAAATCACGCGTGCCAAAGAAGGTTTGAGCAACGAAAATGGCACAATAGACAAAAGTTAGCACGCTAGCAACCCATGCAACGACAACGAATAGTGAAGCTGCATAATGAAGGTCTAAATGTCTAATTGCTAAAGTCGCTTCAAAAAACATTTCCTTACTCAAAAAACCATTGAAGAAAGGTAATCCGGCCATCGACATACTACCGATTGACGCGATTGTGAAGGTGATTGGCATGACGCGCATTAATCCACCTAGTCTTCGAATATCACGTGAACCAACTTCATGATCGATAATACCAACCGTCATAAATAGCGCACCTTTAAATGTCGCATGGTTCATTAAATGAAAGATTGCAGCAAAGCCGGCCTGTGTATAAATCGCCGTTTCCGCACTATAGCCCAAAACATATACGATTGAACCGATGCCGAGTAAGCTCATGATTAGACCGAGCTGACTGACCGTAGAAAATGCTAGTAAGGCTTTCAAGTCCTTTTGCTTTCCAGCATTAAATGAACCCCAGAAAAGCGTAATAAGCCCCACGATACTAACAATCCAAAACCAATTCATATTCATCGCGAAAATGGGTGTAAATCGCGCTACTAAGTAGATACCGGCTTTCACCATTGTTGCTGAATGCAAGTACGCACTGACTGGTGTTGGAGCTTCCATCGCATCTGGCAGCCAAATATGGAATGGAAATTGCGCTGATTTTGTAAAAGCGCCTAATAAAATAAAAATCATAGCGGGCATAAATAAACGGTGGTCTAATTCAGTGGGCATAATCGAAATGATTTCTCTTATGCTAAAACTATCCGTCATCTCGGCAACCATCAAGAAACCAATTAACATCGCTACTCCACCTGAAACAGTGATGAGCATTGATTTTTGTGCACCTCTTCTGGATGCTTTGCGGTGATGCCAAAATGCGATTAATAAAAAGGATGAAACACTGGTAAATTCCCAAAAGAAATAGAGAACGAGGAGATGATCTGAAAAAACTACACCTAACATTGCGGTCATGAACAATAGAAGGTAACAATAAAACTTGTGTAATGATTCTTTTTTTGAAAGGTAGAAAATGGAGTAAAGAACGACAAGTGAGCCAATACCTGTTATAAGCAGCGCAAACAGTAAACTCAACCCATCTAAATATGTTGTAAAGGAAATATTATAGGAAGGGATCCAATCCCACGTGTGTGTAAATGTCCTTCCAGATGAAATTAAAGGGATAAAACGTAGTAACATAACGAAAAGAATTGTAGGAATAATTAAAACAAACCAACCGATATGGATTGTTTTAAACCTTTTATGTAGCAAGGGAACAATTATTGCAGCAATCAAAGGAATGATGATCATCAATTTTGTAATCAAGCGATTAAATACCTCCAGAAAATAATCTATTTTAAGAAAAACTTCATTTCAAGGGTCGTATACTAATAATTCTATTTTAGTCATCTATATTTCTAAATTATACACGATACATCTCATTGTTTCATGCTCGTAAGCCTGCGATAGCAATGTTTTTTTATTTTTCCGATAAATTCTCCACAATATTAGAAATATTAACCAATTATTCAGTCTATATTCATTTTTTATACTCATTCACTACGAAAGAAATATACAATAAATTCCTATGTATGTTAAAATGTAATTTACCAAAGTAATCATCAACTTTTATACGATGAAACTATAATAATTTTTACTGAAAAAGGATGGGTGGTTTTATTGAAATCGCACGGGCGTATGGATGAAAGCATTCTAGTATGCGTATATTATGGTCCAAACAGTGAGCGTCTTATTCGACGAGGACATAAAATTGCCAATATGTTAGATTGTCCTCTCTATGTACTGAACATTAGCCGACAATCAGCTGACGAATTCGACTCTTCTCAACAAGCCGATTTACTACATTGGCAGTCATTAGTCGAAGAACTTGGTATAGATGAATTTATTTTAAAATCAAATGAAGATCGCCCTACTCAACAAGTAGTTGCTGAAGTGTGTAATGACTTAAATATTACACAAGTAGTGATTGGTCAAACTGCTCAAAATCGTTGGGAAGAAATCACAAAAGGTTCATTCATTAATCAACTACTAAAAGCCATTCCTTACGTAGACATTCATGTTGTCTCTGTTGAACGACAAGTTATGGCGAAAGATGATATGTATGAAAAAGCGATTCGTGCATTTTTAGTGGATGACGCTGGAGTTTATCGCATCTACTTTGACCTACCAGAAAAATTCCTATATGAAGGACTATTCTTCAAAGAGTTAGGAACAGATTTCGATAATGGCCGCTTCAAATTTATGTACGAAGGTAAATCCTACGAAATTGAAGTGAATGACGGCTATATCCATGACGATGAAACTATACGACAATTAAATCTTTAACATACAAAAAACGTCTCTGCTCCATGCAAAGACGCTTTTTTTTATGCGATTTTTCGATCTTTCGGCAATAAAAATCCGATGATTCCAAGAATCGGTAAGTACGAAATATACGTCATTGTCGTCATGACGCCCACTTGATCAAGGAAACTACCGATGACAACCGCTCCAACTGCTCCCATACCAAATGCGAAACCAACTGAAAATCCAGACATCGTCCCAATCTTATTCGGCACTAACTCTTGTGCAT
>JAVWKG010000136.1:0-7365 GCA_036638655.1 Lysinibacillus sp.
AAGCGTCCGCCTGTAGTGGAATGTGCTGTCAAGTACAGATTATGGTGTAGAGCCTTTTTAATTGAATTCAACAAAAACTCTGCAAGCGTTGACTTGCAGAGTTTTTGCTGTCTATTATGGGTAGCACCAATTTAAATTTAGTAGAAAAGCGAACTTATTTTTTATTTTGTCGTTATTTATAATTGAGGAATAATATTTAGGTATGTATTAACAATAATTGGTCGAGTATCAGTCGTTGTGTTCAACTGAAAAAAATTATATGCTAAACTTAAATGTGCTATTATTTTGTTGGTGAAAATAGATAGTGATTTTTCATTAAGAAGGGTCATGAGACACTATAAATCTGAAAGTTTTTCCGTTATAATAAAGGTTATGATTTCGTGTCAGCTAAAAATAGCATGGCTTAAATAGAAAGGGAGTACACAATTTGTTTGGATTTGGAAGTAAGGATGTCGGGATTGATCTTGGCACAGCGAATACATTAGTTTTTATTAAAGGAAAAGGGATCGTTTTACGCGAACCTTCTGTAGTAGCGAAAAATACAAAAACAGGGGATATTGTCGCAGTTGGAAACGACGCGAAAAATATGATTGGTCGTACACCAGGTTCAATCGTAGCGATTCGCCCGATGAAAGACGGCGTTATTGCTGATTATGATATTACAACGGCAATGATTGAGTATTACTTAAAAGAAGCATGTAAAAATTCAGGTGGCAACTGGAAAAAGCCGAATGTTATGGTTTGTGTGCCATACGGAATTACATCTGTGGAACAGCGTGCTGTTATTGATGCAACTCGACAAGCAGGCGCAAAAGAAGCTTTTATTATTGAAGAGCCATTTGCAGCTGCAATTGGTGCCAACTTACCTGTATGGGATCCAACGGGGTCTATGGTAGTTGATATTGGTGGTGGTACTACTGAAGTAGCAGTTATCTCTTTAGGTGGTATCGTAACAAGTGAGTCAGTTCGTGTTGGCGGAGACGCTATGGATCATGCCATTATTTCATACATTCGTAAATCATATAATTTAACAATCGGTGAACGTACTGCCGAAGCGGTGAAAATAGAAATTGGTACTGCAAGTGCTGAAAGTATAAATGAGACAATGGAAATCCGTGGACGAGACCTAGTAACAGGTTTACCGAAAACAATTGAAATTTCATCTGTTGAAATTTCGGAATCATTACGTGAAGCAGTAACGGCAATTATTGATGGTGTGAAGAAAACGCTTGAGCAAACACCTCCAGAATTATCTGCTGACGTTATGGAACGCGGAATCGTCCTAACGGGCGGTGGTGCACTACTTACGAATTTAGATAAAGTAATTAGTAAAGAAACGAATATGCCGGTATTTATTGCAGAAGATCCATTAGACTGCGTAGCAATCGGTACAGGTAAAGCGTTAGATAATATTGATGTAATTCGTCGTCAACAGACTAAATAAAAGGTAAAGGGGATTAGGCAATGCCACAGTTTTTTCGTAATAAGAAATTAATAGTGCTGCTTGTCGGCATGATTTTCCTAGTGGCATTGATTAGCTTCTCATTACGTGATAGGCAAAATGCAACATTACCTGAGCAAATCATTAAAGATACAGTCGGCTTCGCGCAATCTATTGTTGCGAAGCCGGCCAATTATATTTCTAGTATTTTTAGTAATATTGATGCTTTATTAAACACATATGAAGAGAATAAAAGATTAAAAGCTCGTTTAGAAGATTTTGCTGTAGTTCAAGCAGAAGCGTTGACTTTGAAGGCGGAAAATAAACAGCTTAGTGAAATAAGTGCCAAATCAGAGAACCTTAATAAGTATGATCCTATCCATGCGACTGTTATTGCGCGTAACCCAGACCAATGGGAAGAGAAAATTATTCTCGATAAAGGATCTACTCATGGTGTCGAAATGAATATGGCGGTAATGACGGCAAGAGGGCTTGTGGGGAAAGTGATTTTAGTTACGCCATTTACCTCTGAAGTGGAGCTTTTATATACAAATAATCCGAATTATCGTGTGTCGGCAATGGTTTTAGGTGAAAATGAAGCATATGGCTTAATTGAAGGTTTTGATGAGGAACGTAATGAACTTGTATTGAAGCGAATCGATTCGAGTATAGATGTGAAAAAAGGTGAGCAAGTTGTTTCTTCTGGACTGGGTGGTATTTTCCCGAAAGGTGTACCAATTGGTGAAATTACAGAGGTGAGTACAGACGATTTTGGACTAACGAAAATGGCTTACGTAAAGCCGGCTGCTAATTTTTCAGTTTTAGAGCATGTCGTAATTGCTAAACGTTCACTAACGGTAATCGATGGTTCAGATGGTGCTGGTACAAATAAAGATTTAACAAATCCGCCAGAAACAGAAACAGACGCAGAGGGGGATGAATGATGGTTCGTATACTCATTCCCTTTATTGCGATTGTTTTATTTTTTGTTGAGCCAGAGTTTGCTTTGTTATCTCCTGTTAAATGGCAAGGGCATTTGTTGTTTTTAGTGCCACGCTTCTTGATCTTATATTTAATTTTTATATCTATATATTACAGTCGCCAACGTGCGGTAATGTACGGCCTTTTATTTGGCATCTTGTATGATGTGTTCTACCTTGATATTATTGGATTATATTCTGTTTTATATCCGTTAATTTGTTTTATCGCTGGGTCAATCGTGAAAGTTATTCATCAGCATTTATTTATTACATCAGCAATTTCTTTGATTTTAGTAGCTTTATTCGAATTTGTATTGTACCAATTCTTTTATTTAATAGATTTTACAAAGATGCCGTTAACAGATTTTTTAACTTTCCGTCTGTTGCCTACAATAATTGCAAACATGTTATTTTTAATGATTCTCGGTTGGGTATTTAAGTACCTTATTAACGCACGTGTGCTGCAAAGGGCGCGTGAAGTTTCGTAACGATAAGCAACGTGGGGTGAAGCAGTACATGAAAAAACAAGTTGTTCAGATGAAGGGAACGAAGGATGGGTTTGTGCTTCGTCTCGATGATCAGTGTGCTTACGTTGATTTAGTTGAAGAATTAACAAGAAAAGTGATAGAAGGTAGTGTTGAGGGTAAGGTGGATGTGCAACTACATCTAGGTTATCGCCACTGCAATGATGAACAGCAGAAGGAATTAATTGATATTATCCAGCAAACAGAACAGCTTTCCGTTACTAAGGTGCAAAGTGATGTGCTTACTGTGCATGATAGTAACCAGAAGATTCTAGAAAGCCAGCAAGATACATATGTAGGGGTAGTAAGGTCTGGACAGATTATTCAGGCTGCAGGTGACCTCGTTGTAATTGGTAATGTGAATCCGAATGGCCGTGTTGAAGCTGGTGGTAGTGTATATGTTCTTGGAAAATTAAAAGGTATTGCACACGCTGGCATACAGGGCAATAAAGAAGCGGTCATTGCAGCATCATTTTTAGAGGCAACACATATTATGATTGCCGATCAAATGGAAGTGATGTCAGATGAACAGGCACGCCAGGTGAACAAAACAGAACTTGCTTGTGCATTTATTGATCACAAAGGGCGCATTTCATACGATCAAATTCAAGAGTTGAAGAATATTCGACCATTATATAGTAGTGCGTCTAAAGGAGGAAGCTAATGTGGGTGAAGCAATCGTAATAACATCAGGTAAAGGTGGAGTAGGTAAAACTACTACAACTGCTAACCTTGGAACTGCATTGGCGCTTCAAGGGAAAAAAGTATGCTTAGTCGATACTGATATTGGTCTACGGAATCTAGATGTTGTACTAGGATTAGAAAATCGTATTATTTATGATTTAGTCGATGTCATTGAAGGGCGTTGTAAACCACATCAAGCGCTTGTGAAAGATAAGCGTGTGGATGAAAAGCTCTATTTACTGCCTGCTGCTCAAACAACAGATAAAAATGCTGTTACACCCGAGCAGATGAAGGTGTTGATCGATGAATTAAAGCGAGATTATGATTATGTGTTAATTGACTGCCCTGCTGGGATTGAACAAGGCTATCGAAATGCTGTTGCCGGTGCTGATCGTGCAATTGTAGTGACGACACCAGAAATTTCAGCTGTGCGAGATGCGGATCGTATTATCGGGTTGTTGGAGCAGGAAGATATTGCTGCACCTAAGCTAATTATTAATCGCATTCGTCAGCATTTGATGAAAAACGGTGAAGCGCTTGATGTGAATGAGATTACGACACATTTATCTATCGATTTATTAGGTATTATAGCAGATAGCGAGGACGTTATTAGCTCTTCAAACAAAGGGGAGCCGATTGTAATGGATCCTACTAACAAAGCTTCTTTAGGTTATCGTAATATCGCTCGTCGTATTTTAGGCGAGTCTGTACCGCTTATGTCAATGGATGAAGAACGTAAAGGTATGTTCTCAAAAATTAAATCATTATTTGCAAAATAAATAAACATTTGAAAACTCTGCGCTTTTTGCAGAGTTTTTTTGCGCAAGAAACGGGGTAAATACACGCGAAAGGATGTCCCTATTTTGAAGCATCCTTTTTGATTCTAGCATTTATGTAAACCGTACCTCATATAGTGTGAAAAAAGGGTGAGTGCGTGTTTAGTAAATGGAAATGGGTGACGGTCACAATTATTGTTGCAGCTATCATGATGTTAGTGCGATTAGAAGATCGAGGGATGCTCTCAATTTCAATAAGAAAATATGTTACAACATCAGAGGATTTGGCTTACCTGAGTAAATTGGGTCAAAAAATAATCGTGAAAGAGGAAGAAGTAGTTCCTGTGTCGAGTGATGTTGGACAAACAGAGCTATTATCTTTTGAAAATGCGGAAGTATTTCAAAATGGTTTTTTATTGAAATATAATGTAGGGATTCCTATTTATGCAGGGCAGGAAGGTTTAGTCGTGTTTACAGGGCATAAAAAGCATACAGGGAAATCCATGACTGTTTCATATGAAGATGGGACTGTAGTGACGTATGGTAATTTAGATAAGCTTTCTCAGCTGCCATATACGTCGGTACAGCAAGGTCATGTTATTGGTATGAAAAATGCAGGGCAATTATTTATAGCCATCGAGAAAAATGATAAGGCGTTTAGTTTAGAACAAATTATAGAATGGCTAAAATCAAATACGATTACGTATGAAAATTAGGCTGCATTTTCTATGTATCCCTTTTGTTTTGTTAATGATTTTTACAGGACAAATCGCATACTACACGATGATTTTGTTGTCTTTGCTATGGCATGAGGGAGGGCATTTACTAGCTGCGAAGCTTTGTGGTGTGAAAGTAAAAGCGTGTGTTATTTCGCCATATGGAGGAGAGATTGAGTTTGAAAATCCTTCTACTGTGAAGGCGAAATCTATGTTGTGGATAGCGTTGGGTGGACCTATTGCAACAATAATTGGCATTGTTGTTGCAATGTGGGCACCGGATCTAATTGCGAGAGAGCTTGTGCACATACAGCTTATATTACTCGTATTTAATTTAGTGCCTGTTCTGCCACTCGATGGAGGTAGAATTATTTTGGCTTGCATTTTATTGTTTTATCCATATGCTTCTGTATATGAATTTTTTCACTCGCTTTCATTAATCGTTGTTACTATAATGTTAGTAATACCATTATGTTTATTGCCTCAATCCATTTTCTTCGTTATTCTTTGCCTTTTTATTTGGCTACAAGTAATAAAGGAGTGGAGTTATCGAAAATATCGTTTAGCATTTGAAAAATATGTTATGCACAGGTTGACGTGAGAGAATTCATGTGGTAGTATTTTAATGTTATTGTTTGTAGCACCCGTGCTACTACAACCGCTCTGGAAAGGTTTAAGTATCCTAGTGATCACCTTTATTAAACAGGCGAGTCTGAGTCTAAGAGGAGGTGCAGTAAAATGTACGCAATTATTGAAACTGGTGGTAAACAAATCAAAGTAGAAGCTGGTCAAGAAATCTATATCGAGAAACTAGGTGTAGAAGCTGACGAAGTTGTAACTTTCGATAAAGTTTTATTCGTAGGTGGCGAAAACGTTAAAGTTGGAGCTCCATTCGTAGAAGGCGCTACAGTAACAGCTAAAGCTGTGAAAGAAGGCCGTCAAAAGAAAATCGTAGTTTTCAAATTGAAAGCTAAAAAGAACTACCGTCGTAAACAAGGTCACCGTCAACCTTATACAAAATTAGTTGTTGAGTCTATCAACGCTTAATTGTGAGGTGTAAAACATGATAACTGTTACGATTCATAGTGATGAAAACAGAAAGTCATACGGCTTTGAAATTTCAGGTCATGCTTACTCCGATGAATATGGTCGTGATTTAGTTTGTGCAGGTGCATCTACTATTGCTTTTGGCACAGTTAATGCAATTGGTCAAATTTTAAAATTACAGCCTGAAATCGAGCAAGGCGAACAAGGTGGTTTTCTATCTTGTGTTGTTCCAAGAGACATTGATGCTGAAATCGATGCAAAATTACAAATTATTCTTCAAACGATGGTAACTCAGTATTATACGATGGTTGCTAGTTATGGGGAGTTTATCGAATTAAAGTATAAAATGATCTAGGAGGTGGAACAGAAATGCAATTATTATTAACTTTAGATCTTCAGTTTTTCGCATCTAAAAAGGGTGTAGGTTCTACTAGAAACGGACGTGACTCTGAGTCAAAACGTCTTGGTGCTAAACGTGCTGATGGCCAATTTGTAACAGGTGGTTCAATTCTTTACCGTCAACGCGGTACAAAAATTTATCCTGGTACAAACGTAGGTCGCGGTGGCGATGATACATTATTTGCTAAAGTAGACGGCGTTGTTAAATTCGAACGTTTAGGTCGCGATCGTAAACAAGTATCAGTATACCCAACTACTCAAGAAGCTTAATTTTCATAAAGTATGAACTTCGAGCGGAGGACTGCATTTTATTGCAGTCCTTTTTTTCTTCTGAAATAGTTATTTTTAGTTTCATGTGAGGAATTAAGAGAAAAATACGGCAAAACTTGTTATACTAATGAAGATAACTTTATTGGAGTGAATGGGATGAACTTTCAACCGCTAACCATTAGTGAAGTACTGCGTTTTGCGAATCATGATTATGTGAATCATCTTCAATTGATTCGTATGAATTTGGACTTAGGTAGAATCGATGAAACAAAAAAGCTTATTCAAGATTATTCTGAACAATTACGGGTGCTTTCAAACATAAATCGATTACAATTGCCCAAAACAGGGGAGTGGCTGCAAACGGTCAGATGGCAATATCCGTCTGTCCAAGTAGAGCTATCTTGCCAAGTTGAAAATCCTGTATTAAACAATATAGACGAGGCAATTGTATATTACTTAAATAACACAATCAATCATGTTTATCATACATTAGATCCATATACGGAACAGCAATTAATGCTAGATGTG
>JAVWKG010000137.1:0-7317 GCA_036638655.1 Lysinibacillus sp.
GGGGGGGCGAGTAGCTGCTTGGCTTGGCAACTACTCACCTTCATTCATTTATATTCAAAAGTGGGGGAACACTTATGAAAGCAATTTGAGTTAAACATTGTTTTGGTTGGTAGCCCTCTAACGATTAACTTAATCCCTAGTATACAACATGGTTTTAAATAAATCAACAATACACATTAATTTACTTGGTTTTATTTTTAAAAAATTTTAATTTGCCGAATGAATGGCTTAAAAGCTTATTATAGAAGCATTTCATCGTCTCCCGAATGAGGGAATATCGAATGAGATTATACGTGAATGCTTCTATTTTTTGCTCTGTATCTAGTGAAACGGGATTAAATTTGTACTTTTTGCGCCGCTTCTACTTTCGCAATAGCTTGCTCTAAATCTGCGATAATATCTTCTACTGATTCTAGACCGATCGATAAGCGAATGAGCTCTTCCGATACGCCCGCTACTTTTAACTCCTCAGCAGATAGTTGTTGGTGTGTTGTTGACGCTGGATGAATAATTAATGATTTTGCATCCCCTACGTTTGCAACATGTGAGAATAATTGAACATTGTCGATTAGTAAGCGACCTGCTTCACGACCGCCTTTAATGCCGAAAGTTAAAATAGAACCAAAGCCATTTTTCAAATATTTTTTCGCCGCTTCATGTGTTTCGAAATCCTCAAAGCCATTGTAATTTACATATTCCACAGATGAGTGGTTACGTAAATATTCAGCGACCTTTAACGTATTTTCATTATGTTTAGGAATACGCAAATGAAGCGTTTCTAAACCTTGTAAAAAATTGAATGCTGCATCAGCACTTAATGTTGGACCAAAGTCACGTAGTAATTGCACGCGCAGTTTAGTGGCAAATGCAGCCGATGCTGTGTCAATCCCATAACGCAAACCATGATAAGAAGTGTCTGGTTCTGTGAAGCCTGGGAAGCGCCCCTTCGTCCAGTCAAATTTCCCTGCATCTACAACAACACCACCTAATGTTGTACCATGACCGCCAATCCATTTCGTTGCTGAATGAATTACTACATCAGCACCAAATTCGATTGGTGTCGCACCATAAGGAGAAGCAAATGTGCTGTCAATAATAAGTGGGAGCTCATGTTCATGTGCGATATTTGCTACTGCCTCAATATCTAAAACTTTTAAACTAGGATTTCCGATAATTTCTGCATATACGGCTTTTGTTTTATCCGTAATAGCTGCACGGAAGTTTTCTGGATCTGTTTCGTCTACGAACTTCACTGTAATGCCGTAGCGAGGTAATGTATTTGCAAATAAATTATATGTGCCTCCGTATAACGAGCCCGCTGCTACGATTTCATCGCCAGTACCTGCAAGGTTTAAGATTGAAAACGCAATAGCTGCTGCACCTGATGAAAGTGCTACTGCCGCTGTCCCGCCTTCTAATAAAGCAACGCGTTTTTCAAAAACATCTACAGTTGGATTTGTAATACGTGTGTAAATATTGCCCGCTTCTTCTAAAGCGAAAAGACGTTGCGCATGAGCAGTGTCCTTAAATACGAAAGCTGTTGAACGGTAAACCGGCACTGTACGAGAGCCCGTCACTGGGTCTGGCACTTGGCCACCGTGTAATAGTAATGTTTCTGGTTGATAGTTTGTCATTGAATGTCCTCCTAATTGGTTGTTTTTTTACGATGGTACCGGAGATGAGAAGGAATTTTGTATAGAAAACAAAAACCCCCTTCAGTTAAGAAGAGGGTTGCGGTTGCAAGTTTTCCTCCCCTTATCTGCCAGATCCAAGTTAGAATCTGTAGGAATTAGCACCTTTGTGAGTTCGTCACTCACTGGTTGCCGGGCATCACAGGGCCTATCCCTCCGCCGCTCTTGATAAGAGTATATTTGATTCAATTTCCATCGTTGTTACACAGTATAAACATAGATTTTTTTTATGTCAACAGTAAAATTTTATTTTTTCAGAAACTTCTGACTGTGATTTCACGTAATATGAAAATATGAGATAGTAACAACGTGTTGAATGAGAGGAGTTTTTTCATGATAATGGCTGTCCTTTTATGTACGATGATTGGCTATTTTATAGGCTGTATTCACGGCTCAAAGGTGGCACAGTTTTTATCCGGCGTCGATTTAAAAAAGACTGGACACGGAAATGCTGGAGCCTCAAACGCCACGCTTTCACTGGGCTGGAAATATGGCATACTCGTTGCCTTAATCGATATTGGAAAAGGTGTTGGCAGTATTATTAGTCTGCAACTTTTCTTAGCCAACTCACCTTATTATTCAGAAGAACAAGTTTGGCTACTTACGTATATTATTGCTGCCGGCGTTATTTTAGGGCATAACTTCCCGTTCCATATGGGCTTTAATGGTGGCAAAGGAACTGCTTCAATTATCGGTATTTTGTTAGCAGTCGATTGGAAAATTGCTCTTTTTGCACTTATTTTATTTATCTTGCTATCATTTGCAACAAACTATTTAATCGTCGGCGTGCTCGAGTTTTACCTTGTCTTTTGTACTGCTACTTTTTTATGGATTCCAGGCATTGGCCCTACCATTATCGCCATTGGACTCTTTGTAATCGCAATTATTTTGCATATCGAAAATATTAAACGTCTCTTTAACGGTACAGAACCTAAAGTGACCTCCGCCTTCAAGAAAAAGGGGTAAGGATGGGACTCGAGCGACCTTGAACCCAACTAGAGCGACCTCCTCACTATCTATTCACAATGGAAAAAAGCCTTAAAGGATTGTTGTCCTTTAAGGCTTTTACATACTCATTTTGTGAATGCAGGGTCTTTCATTGTGCCACTTTTCGCTAAGTTTACGTGCCAAGATAGCGCTTTTTCTAAATCATGTGGTGTATGGTGCCCGCCAGTTGCTTCGTTGGCTGCATTATAGTAATCCCATAATTGCTCTTTATAATCCGGGTGTGCACAATGGTCGATAATTAGACCAACGCGCTCTTTTGGTGCTAGGCCACGTAAATCCGCTACGCCTTGCTCTGTCACAATTACATCTACATCATGCTCTGTGTGGTCTACATGTGAGACCATTGGTACGATACTTGATATTTTGCCGCCTTTTGCATACGATTTCGTTACAAAAATGCCTAATCGTGCATTACGTGCAAAGTCTCCTGAACCACCAATACCATTCATCATTCTTGTACCCGATACATGCGTCGAGTTAACATTACCGTAAATATCCAACTCTAAAGCTGTATTTACAGAGATTAAACCGAGTCGACGGATTAGCTCTGGTTGATTTGAAATTTCTTGTGGACGTAATACTAATTTATCTGCATACTTCTCGAAATTTCCATATACTCGGCTTCCTACTTCTTCAGATAGGGTAATTGAAGTAGCAGAGGCAAAACTCACTTTTCCTGCATCGATTAATTCGAACACAGCATCTTGTAATACTTCTGAGTATACTTCTAAATTTTCAAATTCAGAGTCTTTGAAGCCTAGTAGTACGGCATTTGCTACTGAACCTACTCCTGACTGGATTGGACGTAAGCTCGTCGTTAAACGACCTACTTTAATCTCGTCGCGTAGGAAGTTTAATAAATGATCAGCCATAATAGCTGTTTCTTCATCTGCTGGAACAATTGTTGAAGGTGCATCTAAAATATCAGAAACAACTATTCCTTTTACTTTGTCTAAATCTAACGGAATACCAATTACGCCAAGACGATCTGATACGCTTTGCATTGGGATTGGCTCACGTTTTCCTTGTGGACCCGGTACATAAATATCATGCACTCCCTCTAATGCATCTAATTGAGCTACATTTAACTCAATAATAATTTGGTCTGCTTCTTGTACAAAGATAGGTGAATTGCCGACTGAAGTTGTTGGAATCAATAAGCCATCTTCTGTAATAGCAGTTGCCTCAATAATCGCAAAATCGATAGGACCAATAATCCCTTGACGCACTAGTTCAGCATTATGTGATAAATGAGCATCGACATACGTAATTTCTCCACTATTAATTTTGTTGCGAATAGCCGCATCTCCTTGGAAAGGTCCGCGTTTTCGAATAATCCCTGCTTCAGCCATGTATTGGTCGACTTCTGGACCTAATGATGCCCCTGTAAATACATCCACTTTAAAGCTTTTTGTTTTCGCTTTCTCAACTAGAGCAAGTGGTACAACTTTTACGTCACCCGCACGAGTAAATCCACTCATACCTAAGATCATGCCATCTTTAATCCAAGATGCCGCTTCTTCCGCTGATACCACTTTGCTTCGTAACTGTTCATGACGAATCTTCTTCGCTAACTTTTCTTCCATCCGACAATTCCCCCATCCTAAATAATTTCACTACCTAGCATTGCAGAGTTACTTGACACACCCCATAACCTTGTCCAATAACGCCAGCAAACCAGTTCATTTACAATTTTACAACAAAGAGAGAATTTATGCCATATGTGACAAAATGTTTTCATTTTCGAGATATAACGGTTTTATTCGACAAGGGAAAATCACCCGTTTCCAAAGTACAAATACACCTCAATCATTACTTTTAGCATTCTATTGTATAAGTAAGCACTATTTTTCATACACTTTATGTTGCTTTGAATCAACGTGATTTTGTAATACAATGGGCTGTAGGGAGTCTAATGCACCTGAAGTATTTAGATTACATATTGATAAGGAAAAGGGGGAGGAATATTTATAATGGTTAAACAATTATTACGTGAGCATTCTTCTGTTCGAATTTATGATGGGCAAGCAATTTCAAAAGAGGTAGTAGAGGATTTAATAGCAACAGCTCAAATGGCTGCCACTTCACATTTTGTACAGGCATATAGTGTCATCTGGGTGACAGATGCAGAAAAGAAAGAAAAGCTTGGTCTTCTATCTAGCAATCCACGCCAATATGAAACATCTGGTGGCGCATTTTTGTTTTGTGTAGATTTCAAGCGCTTACAGGTTGCAGGGCAGCTAGAAGGTGTCAATATTGTTGCTGATTCAGCCGAAAATGTACTAGTAGGTGTTGCTGACGTCGCATTATTTGCGCAAAACTTTGTGATCGCTGCAGAATCAATGGGCTATGGTATATGTTATATCGGTGGTGCGCGTAATAAACCTGAAGAAATTAGTGAGCTATTTAATTTACCTGACTATGTCTTCCCTTTATTCGGCTTAACAATTGGTGTACCGGTAAAACGTAACGAAGTGAAGCCACGCTTACCAATCGCTGCTGTTCTCCACGAAAATGAATATAACGCAGAGAAATATGAGGAATTATTACCTCAATACAACGAGACGATCGAAGCCTATTATAATAGTCGCTCATCTAACCGAAAAATCGATAACTGGACTAAGCAAATGGCTGACTTCCTAGTGGAGCAACGCCGTCCATTCATTAATGACTTCCTAGCAACTAAAGGATTCAATTGGAAATAAAACTATAGTACCGCGAGTGTATTATTCACAGCGGCTTTCTTCTAATTAGTAGCGCGGCATTTTCCGCTAACTGAAGGCGGCGCTTCATAATACGCTCGCTTTTTTCGCGAATAAGGTCTTTAGTTTCACCACTCCACCCACTCGAATAATCAAAAAGACTCTTTTCTTTATTTAAGATTCCTTTAATATTAATAAGAAGAACCTACTATAAACTATGTAATTTAGCATACCTTTGTATCATGAAAGGAGCTGCGAGAAATGACTCACTTAAACAAGGATCTTGCGCGCACATTAGAACTACAACACAAACGTACAGTGAAAGGATTGTTTTTAAAAATCCAAGAACTAAATAATGATTCTAAATTACTATTAAAGAGGCTTGAGCCACATATTGACATCAACCATTATCAGCTAGCTATGGATTACGTAAATAAATATGTCTCACATACATCTATTTTAAATTTAAAATTCATTACTAATCTACAAAATTTAGAGGTTTTAGTGCTCCATACTATTTTGATTGAATATATTTTAGATTGTGAAACATCACAACCATTCGAGTATGAGCGCCATTTATTGGACGACTATATCGCAGAAGCTATGATTTTAAATGATCATGCACCTACTTTATATGTCAATCATAAAAAGAAAATGCTTCACTTCATTACCAATCAACACATATAGAAAAGGACGATCACACAACTTACATTGTACGATCGTCCTTTTACTTATTGTAGGCCTTTAATGATTAATGATTTGACTGGTAAAAATTGCTCACCTGTCTCGCTGTACGTCACAATTACTTCATCCCCCACTTGCAGATAAATCGCTAATGGCTCCGTCTCGGCACTCACTAAATAATTGCTACCATTATCCAATAAGAATGATGCTACGGTAAAGTCGCCTAGACGTTCTTTGTAAACACGTACGACTTTCCCTGATACATCTTTTTGCTCAGCACCCGAACTCCCATTGACTTTTCCACCACCGCGATTCAACGCTGTTTTGTATAACTTTAGCGCCTCTGTCGGTGTTGTTCCATATGCAGAGATTTCCGGATTAGCTGCTGATACGATGAAATAATTTTGTAAAAACCCATTGGCATCAAGCACTGCTGTTAACCAGCTTGCCTCACCGTAAAAATTGTACAGTATTGGCATTTCACCCGACCACTTTTTCTCAATAAATTTCTTATCAATAATTTGTAGTGCACCTTGTGAATCCATATACGATTCTTCGAGATTGCCTGTATAATACGTCGCTTTACCCGTCTTTGCATTCGTTAACGAATAACCAAGCATGGAATCCACGCCCTCTTTAGGACTCGTAAAATCAGTGAAATAGTACATCTCACCTTGCTCATCGAATATTGGGCTGACATTCGACTCCGTTCCTTCATCTGAAGGGAGCTTGATATCTTTTTTACCAAACATACTATTCCAGTAACCGTGCACATATTTTCCGTAATAACTATTTTGTAAGCTTACCGCTTCAGGTGATATCGCTCCATCTATAAAGTCTGGTACCTTATCTAAAGTTAACACTTCTGACTGTCCTGTCAGTGCATCTACAAGTACGATTCCCTTTGTATCAAAGCCGTTACGAGCAGAGATGAACTCCCCGTAAGAACGAATATAGAAAGGTTTACCTTCATCATTCACTTCTAATTGTACATCTCCATGGAAAATAAGGAATGGATTTTCCAATCGTATATGGCGCTCTAAATTTTTATTTAGAAAGGCTGATGGTACATACTTCATTTCCTGCTCGACGAATTTCGGATTTGCAGCTGAATCCGTAGCACTCATCATAAAGTAGCCCGGTGTTGTTTTCCCATTCATCCATTTAAAGAAGCCTGAAAATTCAACTGGTGCAACATATACGTAATCCTCGCCTACTTTTTGAATTTGTAA
>JAVWKG010000138.1:0-7142 GCA_036638655.1 Lysinibacillus sp.
AAAACAATAAATTACATAAAGTTTCCTTTTTTACTAAGCCTATTAGTATTACTTGCAGCATGTGGTGAAGATACGACACAAACAACTGGAAAAGAAGATATTTCAAAGGCAGAAGAGGCTTCAACAAGAACTGTAACTGATGATAGTGGACGTAAAGTGGAAATCCCTGTAAAGCCTGAACGTGTCGTAACAGATTGGTATTTAGGACAACTTTTAGCTGTAGGTGTGAAACCATTGATGGGCAATTCTAGTTATGCTGGCTTTCTAAAGGAGCACTATAATGAAGGGGAAATTTTAGAAATTGGTGATGTTCAAACATCTTTAGAGAAAATTGTCGAATTAAAACCAGACTTAATTATTACTTGGGATAGAGAAAAAGTAGAAAGTTACGAAAAGATTGCACCAACCATCGTATTTGGAGAAACAAAATATAAAACGGCGCAAGATGAAATTTTAGCAATGGGTAAGTTTTTAGGAAGAGAGGCAGAAGCTGAGAAATTTGTAGAAAGTTTTGATAAACGTATAGCGGCAGCACAAGAAAAAATATTAAATGCAGTTCCAGATGGCTCTACGTTTAGTCTTTATCAAGTAGCAGAAAAAAACGCTCATGTTATTGATAATGATAGTATTGCTGGAGGGCGTGCTTTTTATCAAATATTAGGTATGAAACCACCCCAAAAAATACAAGAATTATTTGATACAAAGGAGTCTGATTATGGTCGTTATCCCATTTCATTTGAAACAATTGGTGACTATGAAGGAGATTATGTACTAGTAAATATGGTTGCAAAAAATAATGAAGATTTGCCACCAACTTGGAGAAATCTAAATGCGGTGAAAAACAATGAGGTAATTGAGTTAGATCCCGAATACTATTTCCCGTCAGACCCACTATCTTCACTACATCAGGCTGAAGAAATAGCAGAAAAAATTGTGGAATTAACGAAATCAAAGTAGTAGGAAATAAGGATTCGTAGTTGTATAAGTTACCTGATATAATGTCGGGTAACTTAATTGTAAGAAATTTTAAAAGTAATGAAAGGTATTGCGTAAGTATGATGGGTTCTACTTGTATTTGAGAATAATTCTTAATGGGATTTAGATTGTACATTTCATTACTTTTGAATAGGAGGAGGTTTGAATAATGCTTTTACAACGCTTTTTTTCATATTACAGGCCGTATAAGGGATTGTTTATATTAGATTTTTCTTGTGCTATATTAGTAGCCCTGATCGAGCTAGCATTTCCGTTGGTATTAAATAAAGTGATTGATGATATCCTTCCAGAAGGTGAATTAAAGTGGATTGTTATGGCGAGTTTACTACTACTCCTATTATATATTATCAATTCCATTTTAGATTTTGTTGTGTCTTATTGGGGACATATGTTAGGGATTAATATTGAGACGGATATGAGAAAGGAATCTTTCAGCCATGTTCAAAAGCTTTCGTTTCGATATTTCGATAATAACAAAACAGGGCATTTAGTATCACGATTAACCAATGATTTAATGGATATTGGTGAACTTGCTCATCATGGTCCAGAGGATATGTTCATCGCGGCTATGACAATTATTGGAACCTTTAGCGTAATGTTTTACATTGATCCAACTTTCACATTATTAATATTCATTCTAGTACCAATTATTCTAGTACTTACAATTATTTTTGGAAAGCTCATGTCTAAGGCATTCCATCAAATGTTTGGAGACATAGCTGATTTTAATGCACGTGTAGAAAACAACGTGAGTGGTATTCGTGTTGTACAAGCCTTTACAAATGAAGAACATGAAATTAAACGTTTTAAGACCAATAATGAACGCTTTCGTATGACAAAACTATTTTCGTATAAAGTCATGGCATGGAATGAAGCAATATCAGGAATTTTAACAAAAGTTTTGTCGTTATTTACACTTTTTGTAGGTTCATACTTTGTTTTACAGGGTCAGCTAACAAATGGTGAGTTTATAGCCTTTATCCTATTGTCAGGTATTTTACTAGGGCCTATAAACAAAATTAATATGTTTATAGAAACCTATCCAAAAGGAATGGCTGGTTTTAAACGCTATATTGATTTTCTTGAAACTGAGCCAGAAATTGCAGATCATCAAGGGGCGAAGGAAATCGAGGTTATTGAAGGAGACATCACATTTAGCGATGTATCGTTTGGCTATACGGAGCAAGAACGAGCTTTAAATCATATTAATCTAAAGGTAAGACCTGGCGAAACGGTTGCACTAGTTGGGCCATCAGGAGCTGGAAAATCAACAATCTGTAGCCTATTACCGCGTTTTTACGATGTAAGCGAGGGATCAATAAAACTAGATGGAATTGATATACGAGATTTTAAGCTACAATCGTTACGCGCTCATATAGGGATTGTACAGCAGGATGTGTTTTTATTTGATGGGACGATTCGGGAAAATATTGCTTATGGTAACTTAGAGGCAAGTGAAAATGACATTTGGCATGCAGCAAGACGTGCACAGCTAGAGGATGTTATTAATCATTTACCTGAGGGAATGGATACTTTGATTGGTGAGCGAGGAGTCAAACTTTCAGGAGGCCAAAAGCAGCGTTTATCTATAGCGCGTATTTTCTTGAAAAATCCAAAGATATTAATTTTAGATGAGGCAACATCTTCCCTAGATACAGAAACCGAAAAAGCCATTCAACAAGCATTAAATGAACTATCAATTGGACGAACAACTTTAGTGATTGCTCACCGCTTAGCTACTATTAAGGATGCAAACCGAATTGTGGTCGTATCGAAAAAGGGAATTATAGAAGAAGGATCGCATGAGGAGTTAATGGATTTAAAAAAGGCTTACTATGGTTTGTATACAGCGCAGTTTGGTATGGAAATATCGATGAGTCATTAAATTATTTTTTTGAGAAAGGAAAGGAAGTTAACTATGTCAGTCCTTGAAATTGATCATATCGCTATCGGGTATTCATCGACATTAATTGTAGATGATTTAAGTGTTGATATTCCAAAAGGAAAGATCTCTACAATTATTGGTCCAAACGGCTGCGGAAAATCTACCTTACTAAAGGCTGTAGCACGTGTACTAAGGGCACAAAATGGGGCAGTTTATTTAGATGGAACTGCAATACATCAGTTAAAGACGAAAGAAGTTGCGAAAAGAATGGCGATTTTGCCACAAACAGCGACAGCTCCTGGAGGTTTAACCGTTTTTGAGTTAGTATCCTATGGCCGCTTTCCACATCAAACAGGTTTTGGAACATTGTGTAAGGAAGATTTTGAATATATTCATTGGGCTATCGATGTAACAGGATTGAGCGAGTTTAGTGACCGTCCAATAGAGGCATTGTCGGGTGGACAACGTCAGCGAGTATGGATCGCAATGGCCTTAGCACAAGGGACGGATATTCTTATATTAGATGAGCCAACAACTTATTTGGATTTGGCGCATCAGCTAGACATTCTATTATTATTACAAAAACTTAATGAAGAAGAAGGTCGCACAATTGTCATGGTTTTACATGATTTAAATCATGCTTCGCGTTTTTCACAATTTATGATTGCGATGAGAAATGGCGAGATGATTGTGAATGGTTGCCCTAATGAAGTAATGACAAAGAAAAACTTGCAAGAAGTATTTAATATTGATGCTTCGATGGCCAAATGTCCATATAGTAATAATCCGATTTTCTTATCTTATCAATTGTACGAAGAAAATAAGTGCTAATGAGTAGATAAAAAAGGAAGTGGATTGAAAGTAAGGAGGAAACGCATGACTACATCAGCAGAGAAAGCAAATCTGGAACAATTGCAAGAGCTACAAAGACGTTCACATCCAGTACGCGCTGTTGTGGCACTTATTTTAGGACTTTTTGGATTAGTTTTTGCTATTGGTTTATCCATTTCTTTTGGAGCAGCGGATATTTCACTCGGTACTGTATGGAAAGCAGTTATTCAATTTTCTCCAGATGTAACCTCACATCAAATTATTCGTGAAATTCGTTTGCCACGTGTATTAGGTGCAGCATTAGTAGGTGCATGTTTTGCAGTGGCAGGAGCGATAATGCAAGGGATGACTCGTAACCCATTAGCAGATTCAGGCTTATTAGGTTTGAACGCCGGTTCAGCATTTATGCTTGCGATTTGCTTTGCCTTTTTCCCTGAATTACCGTACATGTTTTTAATTATGTGGTCTTTTGTAGGGGCGGGGCTAGGAGTAGTAATTGTTTACGGCATTGGTTCGTTAGCAAAAGGTGGCTTAACACCAATGCGTTTAGTCCTTGCTGGAGCAGCGGTAAGTGCACTTTTAGGCGCATTGGGTGAAGGGATTGCCCTTTATTATCGTATCGGCCAGGATTTAGCTTTTTGGTATGCTGGCGGGGTGTCTGGGACAAAGTGGTATCATCTTCAAATCTTGTCTCCTTGGATACTTGCTGCCATGATTGGTGCGCTCATCTTGTCACGTTCTATCACGTTACTCAGTTTAGGTGAGGAAATTGCAATTGGTCTTGGACAGCGTACGGCAGTTATTAAAGTTTGGGGTATGGTTGTAGTATTAATATTAGCTGGTGCAGCTGTATCGGTAGTAGGTGCGGTAGGCTTTGTAGGTTTAATAATTCCACATTTGACAAGGTACATAGTAGGTTATGATTATCGTTGGATAATTTCTTGCTCATTAGTGTATGGTGCGCTTCTTGTTGTCCTGGCTGATTTTATTGCTCGTAACATAAACCCTCCGTATGAGACACCAATAGGAGCACTCATAGCTTTTATCGGCGTACCGTTCTTCCTTTACTTAGCACGAAAAGGGGGAAAAGAACTATGAGTACCAATAAGTTTTTAACAGCTAATCAACAAAAGGCTAAGAGGAAAAATCTCTTTATTTTAAGCGGACTATTAGTGTTAATCGTTATTACGTTTGTAATTAGTATGAATACAGGAGTTATTAAGCTGACACCATTAGAGGTTATACGTACTCTATTTGGTCAGGGGAATGCACAACAGCAATTAATATTATATGAATTTAGGCTTCCGCGTATTTTAATCGCTATATTAGTTGGTATGGGTTTAGCCATCTCAGGTGCTGTTTTACAAGGGATATCAAAAAATGCTTTAGCGGATCCGGGGATTTTAGGGATAAATGCTGGTGCTGGCTTAGCAGTAATGCTGTTTATTTCCTTCTTTCCATCTACAACAGCAGCACCCGTTTACTTGTTGCCTGTGCTAGCCTTTGCAGGTGCTGGATTGACAGCAATAGTAATTTACTCGCTTTCCTATAAACGCCATGAAGGCATTACACCAATGCGTCTTTTATTAACAGGGATTGCTGTAGCAGCAGGTATTAGTTCAGCAATGATTGTATTGACCCTTCGTTTATCACCTGAAAATTATCAGTTTGTTGCCACGTGGTTAGCAGGGAGTATTTGGGGTTCCAATTGGAAATTCGTCTTATCCTTATTGCCCTGGTTATTAGTATTGTTGCCTTTTGTATATGGAAAGTCACGCGTTTTAAATATCTTGAATTTAGGCGATTTAACAGCAGTTGGTTTAGGTGCATCAATAGAAAAGGAAAGACGTTGGTTATTAGCCGCATCAGTTGGGTTAGCGGGGGCAAGTGTTTCAGTCAGTGGAGGTATAGGCTTTGTTGGATTAATTGCACCTCACTTGGCACGTCAACTTGTTGGGGCAAAACATCAATTTTTATTACCAGCATCTGCATTAGTAGGGGGGTTACTAGTCTTAATGGCGGATACCATTGGTCGTTCTATATTAGAGCCATCCGAAATTCCCGCAGGTATTGTAGTAGCTGTTTTGGGAGCGCCCTATTTCTTATATCTATTAGCACGCCTAAAAGATTGAAGTATAGGAAGGTAGTACTTGCGAGAAAAAGAAGAAGTGAGGGAATTCGATGATGACTGAAGAATTATATGATGTAACAATTATTGGTGGAGGACCAGCAGGACTTTACACGGCTTTTTATAGTGGGATGCGAGATTTGAAAACAAAAATTATTGAATACAACTCACAATTAGGTGGTAGAATGTTAATCTATCCTGAGAAAATGATTTGGGATGTGGGTGGTGTAACGCCTATATTAGGTGGGCAATTAATCGAACAATTAGTACAACAGGCGAATACTTTTAATCCAACAATTGTGTTGAATCAAAAGATTGAAAATTTAGAAAAACAACAAGACGGTACATTTTTATTAACTTCATCAACAGGTGAAAAACATTATTCTAAAACGGTTATTTTAGCAGTTGGTTATGGTGTTCTTTCGATGCAAAAGTTAGAAATCGAGGGGGCAGATCGCTATGAAGTAACAAATCTACATTACACTGTGCAGGAATTGGAAGTATTTAGAGATAAACATATTCTAATTTCAGGTGGTGGTAATTCAGCTGTTGATTGGGCAAATGAATTAGTTGAAATTGCTGCCAGTGTAACAATTATTCATCGTCGCCATGAGTTTGGTGGTCATGAAAAGAATGTGCAAAAAATGCAAGAATCAATGGTTCGTGTTTTAACACCTTATGAAGTTGTGCAATTACATGGTGAAGAGGATTTAATAAAATCGGTTACAATACAGCATAAAGAAACTGGTGAGATTGAATGTATTGATGTCGATGCAGTGATCGTTAGTCATGGATTGAAATGTGATTATGGGGCACTTGAGGAATGGGGATTAAATATTCAAGATGGTGTAGCCATTGTAAATGAGAAGCGTGAAACGAATATTGAAGGTCTATATGGGGCCGGAGATTTCATAGATCATCCTAGTAAAGTGAGGTTAATAGCTGGTGCCTTCTCAGATGGTATATTAGCATTAAATAGTGCAAAGCTCTATTTAGATCCAGAAGCACCAAAAGTAGCGTATGTTTCCTCACATAATATTCGATTTAAGGAGCGCAATAAAAAAATTGGTTTAATAGATAATGACTATCGTGAAGTGCGTGGATAGCTTTCATAAAATTGAATTAAAAATAATATTTTTTTCATTTTTCTTTCTTGAAAATAATTAAATAGGTATGTTATACTCTGAAAGTGTGTAACGTGTGCATATGTAGCCGACATATTCGGGTTATGTAAGGCGCAGTTCGAATAATACTCTGTTCCGGATGGTTCAGGGCGAGAGGAGTAACGAATATGAAACAAGG
>JAVWKG010000139.1:0-6988 GCA_036638655.1 Lysinibacillus sp.
GGGATTAGCGTCCCAGATGAGACCCTGGAGCGAGCATAGCGAGTGAAGCGGCTCATCGGACGCCCCCCGGAAAGCGCACAGTCGGAACGGAAATCAGCCCTAGACGATACGGATGAGGTTTATCATAAATGAAAATATCAAATAATCCAAAAAGAACCGGGCACAATTTTTGCCTGGTTTTTCTTATATAAAGGAAAAGCAATGTTTTTGTTGAATAGTAACTATAACAGGGAAATATTTGTAGAAAGCTGTCTGTTTCGGCTATCATTAGTTAAGCGTATGAAAAGGAGTTTCTAAACATGAATATTAGTAAGTTTTCCATAAAACGACCTGTTTTTACAATTGTCACGATGATGCTCGTTATCATATTAGGAGCTGTTTCGTTACTTAAAATACCTGTTACCTTGATACCAGAACTGAATCCGCCGATTGGTGTCGT
This sequence comes from Lysinibacillus sp., assembly GCA_036638655.1. Classification (GTDB taxonomy): domain Bacteria; phylum Bacillota; class Bacilli; order Bacillales_A; family Planococcaceae; genus Lysinibacillus. Next base: position 440 of record JAVWKG010000139.1, read on the forward strand.
TGTCACTTCCTATCCGGGAGCTAGTCCGACAGAGGTAAATGAAAAGATAACAAAGCCACTTGAAGCAAGCTTGGCAACATTACCGGGGATTAAAAAAATTCAATCGACTTCCCAAGAAGGTGCAAATTTAATTGTACTTGAATTTAATTGGTCGACGGATATACAAGATGTACAATTAGATATTTTGCAACGATTGGATATGACGCCGTTACCGGGTGATGCTGACAAGCCGAGCTTTTTAAAGTTTGATCCATCACAGTTTCCGATTATTCAGTTGTCTCTTCGTGCAGAAAGTGAAGGGACAGATGTACGTCTGTTAGCTGAAGCATTGGAAGATGAGCTGCGCCGTACGGAAGGTGTAGCAAGTGTCAATGTATCAGGGAAACTGATAGAGGAAGTTCAAGTGACATTAGACGACAAAGTACTTGTTGAAAAAGGGTTAACGCAAGCTGACATTGTACAAGTTATTCAGTCTAACAATATTTCTTTACCTGGGGAGCCTGTTGCGACAGATGAGGGCAAATTATTAACAACGCGAATTGTTAGCACACTTACATCTGCAGCAGAAATTGAAGATTTGATTATTTCGGTTAATCCATTAGATGGAAAGGCGCTAACTGTGGGTGATGTGGCGACTGTAGCACGTGCAGAACAGGCTTCTACTGCGGAAACGAGAGCGAATGAAAAGCCTGCTGTGTTAATGTCAGTGCTGCAAGAATCTGGCACAAATACTGCGGACGTTTCTGAAGCTTTTCAAAAGGCGTTAGATGAGTTACTGGCAAAAGAACAATTCCAAGGTGTTAAAGCGGATATTTTATTTGACCAAGGTAATTACGTGAAGTTAGCTATTAATAATATTGGCACGTCGTTATTACTAGGCGGCCTATTCGCCATGATCGTGTTGTTTGTCTTTTTGCGAGGTGTGAAAAGTCCGATTATTATAGGGGTAGCTATTCCTTATTCTGTTATTGTGACATTTGTTTTAATGTTCTTTGCTGATTTTACATTGAATATTATGACTCTCGGAGCGTTAGCGTTAGGTATTGGTATGCTTGTCGATAATGCGATTGTAGTCATTGAAAATATAGAAAGACATTTAGGGCTAGGGAAAGATCCGTTAGAAGCGGCGGAACAAGGGACAAAAGAGGTTGCTTTAGCCATTACGGCATCTACGGCAACAACAATTGCCGTGTTTGTACCTGTCATGTTTATTGAAGGATTAATTGGCCAAATATTTACGGAATTTGCATTAACTATTTCCTTTAGTCTTTTAGCTTCTTTGTCAGTCGCGCTTACCGTAGTGCCGATGATGGCAAGTCGATTATTAAAAACGAAGCCTGAAAATATTAATGAAGTGCGTAGCAAGTCGGCTTTGTACAAAAGTTTTCAAAAGTCGATTGTTTGGGTTTTACATCATCGATTGCTCGTTCTAATTACAGCTTTTATTTTGTTTGGTGCTTCCTTATTTGGTTTATTGAAAATAGGAACAGAGTTTTTACCAGCGACGGATGAAGGATTTGTATCTGTTAGCGTGGATTTAGAAAATGGTGTTTCTTTAGCAGAAACAAAAAAAGTCGTTTCCACAATTGAGAACCGTCTAAAAGAGGAAAAGGAAGTAGAAACGTATGTTAGCTTAATAGGTGGCACACAGCAAACGCAGTCACGTGGTCAATCGAGTGCAAACCAAGCAGAAATGTACGTGAAACTTGTGCCTCTTGATAAGCGAGACCGATCTATTTTCGAATTTGTTGAAGAAGTAGAAAAAGATGTGTTGGATTTAGTTGGTGAAAAAGCAGCAGTGCAGTTTAATCTTTCTACATCTTCTGGTTCATCACCGCATACATTAACATTTCGTTTAACGGATTCAGACGAATTAAGATTAAAGCAATCTGTTGAGAAGCTTCAAAGTGAATTAGCAGCAATTGAACAAATTACTGGGGTAACAAATGATTTAGATAATACAATAAGTGAGATTCAAATTGAAGTGGATCGCGAAAAAGCAAAGGATTATGGATTTGTTCCTGCTCAAATTGCGCAAACTGTTAATCAAATGACAAAAGGGCTTTTAACAACGCAAATAATCGAAGAAGATGGCGAGGTTTTGTCGGTATACACAGGCTATGGGCAAGCATTCAATGACAAAATAGAATCGTTAAAGGCGATGCAGCTACGTTCGCCAGCGGGGCTGTTCGTCAAACTTGAGGAGATAGCAGCGGTGCATGTTAAAGAAGGACCTGTCTCTATTCGACGCTCTGACCAAGCTTCGGCAGTAGCATTCTTTGTAGAATATAAAACACAAGAGTCATTAGGGAGCATTTCCGATAAAGTCGATAAAGCGGTAGCAAAAGCAGATCTTCCTGCTGAAACACAAGTAGTATTTAGCGGAGATCGTGAATTATATGATAGTGCGATTGATGATATGATTTTGGCTGTAGCTTTAGCGGTTGTTCTTGTATATATTGTCATGGCAGCACAATTTGAGTCGTTTAAATATCCTTTTGTAATTATGTTTACTGTGCCATTAATGATTATTGGTGTTGTAGTTGCTTTATTTGCAACGAATACGTTAATCGGCGTGACATCAGTTATTGGCATATTGGTACTCGTCGGCATTGTCGTGAACAATGGTATCGTTCTTGTAGATTATATAAATCAGAAAAAGGTTGAAGGTATGCGTACTTATGATGCGATATTATTAGCAACACAGGATCGCTTACGTCCAATTTTAATGACAGCTTTAACGACTATACTGGGATTATTACCACTTGCTTTAGGTATTGGCGAGGGGACAGAGATGAATCAACCGATGGGGATTGCAGTTATTGGGGGACTCATTACCTCTACAGTGTTGACATTATATATTGTGCCAATCGTTTACAGTTTAATCGATAAACAGACGAGAAGAACATTGTAGTAGATTGACCGACAAGGGGGATGTAAACATGGGGGTTCATTTTTTTACAGGCTTTCCGGGGTTTATAACGAGCCAGTTAATTCGAGAGTTATTTAATAAGAAGATTAGCGAGGAAGTCGTTGTTGTCGTGTTAGCAGGAGAACTATCAAAAGCAAACAATGAAAGACAAATCATTTTGAATGAGTTTCCAACTTGCTCAATTCAGATTGTTGAAGGGGATATTACATTACCGAATCTTGGGCTAGAGCAACGAATTATACAAGACATGGTACAGAAAATAAATGTATTATGGCACCTAGCCGCAATTTATGATTTAGCTGTGCCTCGAGATATTGCGTGGAAAGTAAATGTACACGGCACAACAATGGTGAATGAATTTGCCCGTACTTTACAGCATTTAAAGCGCTATATGTATTTTAGTACAGCGTATGTTGCTGGCACACGTGAGGGGCTCTTACGTGAAGATGAATTAATTCGCCCAAAGGCATTTAAAAACTATTATGAAGAAACGAAGTACGAAGCAGAACATCGTGTAGAAGATTTAAAAGCAGAAGTACCAATTACAATTATTCGTCCGGGCATTGTTCGAGGTCACTCGCAAACTGGTGAAACGATTAAATTTGATGGACCTTACTTCTTTTTAAATATGGTGGACCGTTTAAAGCATTTGCCGTTTATACCGTATATGGGACAGTCTGCATCTACTATTAACGTTGTACCAATTGATTATATTATTAATGCAACTACCTTTTTGTGTGAGGAACATAGTGCAGAAGGGAAAACATTGCATTTAACCGATCCGAATCCACATCCAGTGCAAGAAGTTTACCGAATGATGGTGAAGCTAGTGACCAATCGCTATCCTAAAGGGCGTTTACCACTCGGGATTGCAAGGAAGTCATTGCAAATAGCTTCCATTCGGAAAAAATTAAGAGTCGAGCAGGAAACGTTGGATTACTTATCGTGGAATGCCCAATTTGATACGACAGCGGCAGTAAGTATTTTGCAAAAGGAAAATATAACTTGCCCTGATTTCATCGAGACGATGCCCCAAATGGTACAGTTTTATATAGCGCATAAGGAAGATGAAAGCTATCAAGTGGAAATAAAGTAAAATATGAAATCGAGAAACTGGGACAGTGGATAGCTGTTCCACTTTCTTTTTAGTTGTATTTTTTTTATACTGATAACAGGTTTGTTGTAAGGCGATGGAAGGGGAATTGCTAATGCCGTGGAAGAAAAATTCGGCTAAAAAAGTTACACCATTTCAAATATTAGTATCTTATTATTTTGTTGCGATTGCTATTTCCTTCGTACTCTTAAGTTTACCATCTGTACATAAGACAGGTGTGGAAGTATCCTTCATCGATACTTTGTTCACGGCAGTAAGTGCGGTAAGTGTAACGGGATTAACGACGATAAATATATCACAAAGTTTTTCGACATTTGGATTAGTGATGTTATTAATTGTTCTGCAGCTCGGAGCGATTGGCATTATGTCACTAGGCACCTTTTTATGGTTGCTTGTAGGCAAGAAAATAGGCATGCGTGAACGTCAGCTTATTATGATTGACCATAACCAATATAATTTGTCCGGTGTAGTTCATCTCATAAAAGAAATTGTTAAAATACTTTTAACTATCGAAATTGCTGGAGCAATTATTTTAACATTACACTTTTTAGATTATTTTGATTCGTTCCAGGAAGCGATGATTCATGGTATTTTCGCCTCTATTTCTGCTACGACTAATGGGGGCTTTGATATTACGGGTATGAGTTTACTACCGTTCCATGATGATTATTTTGTTCAGTTTGTGACGATGGTATTAATTGTACTTGGGGCAATAGGTTTCCCTGTGCTAATTGAGTTAAAAGTTTTTTTAACAAGGCGTCATGCGAATTTTCGCTTTAGTTTATTTACGAAAATTACAACTTCAACATATGCTCTTCTTTTTGTTGTAGGATCACTTGTTATTCTTCTTATGGAGTCGTTTCAATCGTTTAAAGGGATGAAGTGGCATGAAGCGTTGTTTTCGGCGATGTTTCATTCTGTGTCGACACGTTCAGCAGGATTGACGACTTACGATGTAACGAGCTTTAGTGAAGCGACGAATATTTTTATGAGTTTCTTGATGTTTATAGGCTCTTCACCAAGTTCGGTTGGTGGAGGAATACGTACAACGACTTTTGCCATTGCTATTTTGTTTTTAATCTCTTTTGCGAGAGGGAAGGACGAAATACAAGTATTTAAGCGTGAAATTCATTTAATTGATGTGTACCGATCATTTGTCGTTATACTATTAGCCTGCTTTATGGTATTAATAGCAGTAATGATTATGCTAGTTACAGAACCGTATGCAACATTGACACAAATCATTTTTGAAATCACTTCCGCATTCGGGACTTGTGGGATGTCTTTAGGAATCACTGCTGATTTGTCTACTGCAGGAAAAATTCTTATTATGACACTAATGTTTATAGGACGTGTGGGACTAATCTCGTTCTTATATACGCTTGGTGGTGGGGGACGAGGTAAGAAAAATAAATTCCACTATCCGAAAGAGCGCATTATTATTGGGTAAATAACATGCGTGTCCAACATCTAATTTCCGCCACAATCATTCATTGGTTGTGGTGTTTTCTTTGAAGAAATTTGAAGTTTTGAGAGCTGATCACTTCAATACATATAAAAAAAGAGGTATTCGACGATTGAATCGTGAAATACCTCGTAATGATTATACTAGAATTGAAGCAAAGTAAGGGCTTTGGCCTTGACGGAAGTACGTTAGTAAATAGCCATCTTTAGCTGTAATTTCCTCTTTTGTGAAAGCAGCATAATCGATTGCGAATGGTACAACTAGCGTATGCTTGAATAATTCTTTTTCGGTTAAATTAAATGCAGCAAATGCTTCTCCAGCAATTGCAGGTGTTTCGCGTAATGTATGATAAATAGCTTTTTTCGCATCTTCTGATAATCGGTTATTCCACCAAAGTTTACGTGGTTGGAATTGTTGGATACTTAAGTAATCAAGTTGCATCAGACTCTGTACAATAGATATGTCGACATAATCTAGTGTGTTTAAAAATGCTAGTAAACGTCTAAAAAGGTCTTCTAGCTGGTGTCCAATACGGGACCAACCTTGTCCCTCCCAATATGTGCCGAAGTTTTGGAAGAAATCAAATGGCGTTTCAAATACTTGTGTAACTAAATATTCAATTGTACGATCCATGCGATGGTCATTCCAATATTTCTCTAAAACATCTTCTGCATGCTTAATTCGCACAATATCATCGAAAGTTAATACATTATTAGAGAAAATTTCATACGGTGAAAGGTCAACATATGTGTAACCGAATTTTTCAGCTTCTAAGCGTAGACCTGTTCCGCGAAGGAGCTTTAAAAAGCCAAGCTGTAATTCTTCAGGTCGCATTGCGAAAACATCATTAAATGTTTGACGGAAACTATTGTAATCTTCCTCAGGAAGACCGGCGATTAAATCTAAATGCTGATCGATTTTGCCACCGTCTTTTACCATAGTAACTGTACGCTTCAGTTTCTCAAAGTTTTGGCGGCGTTGGACAAGTGTATTTGTTAAATCATTTGTTGATTGGATGCCAATTTCAAAACGGAAAAG
>JAVWKG010000140.1:0-6791 GCA_036638655.1 Lysinibacillus sp.
AGCGTTCGTCCTGAGCCAGGATCAAACTCTCCATAAAAGTAGTTTGAAAGCTCATTTGCTTTGCTAGCGTATCAACTAAAAGTTGATATCTATTTGTTACTTAATGTTTCGTTCGCTAACCGAAGTTAGTTAATAGAAACTTTATTGATTACGTTTTGCTTGTTCAGTTTTCAAGGTTCATGTTGTTTCCGTCGTTTTTCAGCGACTTCTCTAATTTAACATCTCACAACTTATCTGTCAATAACTTTTTTACAAAAAAGTTGTTTCTGATTCATCATTGCAATCAGCGTCACGTCTTAGCGACAATTAATATAATACAATAACATAATGTTATTCGTCAATACTTTTTTGAAAATAAATTTCGAGGTATTTTCATACCTCGATTCCCATCATACTATAGCCCAAACTTTGACGCTACGAAATCTTTACTTACTTTATAATGGCGATGAAAAACCATTTCACTTTTAGATACTACCGGTTCAATAAAGATATACTCTCTATCAACTAAGTATTCCACAAAAACTTCTAAATCCACAGAGTAATTCATAAGTTCCTGATGATCATGTAACTCTTGGATAGTCCACATGTCTTTTTCACACATCACTTCTAGAATATGCTGTGCTCCATCATGCGTACGTGAGTGGATAAGAAATTCACTAGCTAGAAATAATAGCTCTAAACGCTTTTTAATAGGTTCATTACTCATAACCAACTCTTCATATAACTTATAAATAGCTGGTTCAATTTTTTTAACTTGAGACCATACAGTTACTTCGGGATACAATCCGTTATCTATAATCGATAGTCGACCTAAATGATGTAATGAATCAACTACATGATTATAAGCATCTAAATAGCTTCCCTTATCAAAGAATTCTTTCCCCTCAAGATATCGACGTATTAACTTCGAAAATTGAATGCCTGTTTTTATTTTCCTACCACCGAAAGGAAACTCCTGCAATTCATTTTTAAGCTTAAATAAAAATTCATTGCGATCAAACAGGATTTTCCCAAAGATAATCCAATCAACAATCTTTTTATTCGAGCCAATTAAAAGCCACTTTCTTAGTAATTGCTCGGTAACAGTATGTACCGCGACTTTGTTTCCCTCAAATAAATAATGTTTAGTGAAGATTGGGATTTCCGCTTCTTTAACAATAATCAACAAAATAGTATCAAATGTATCCGTGACATTACTTTGTTCCTCACGTTTCCCTCTTAAAATAATACCTAGTGTATTTGGCTGGCTCGCACGTTCCTGGTAAATCGGACGTAAAGCTTGTTCCATCATAAGCCCTCCTCCTATAAATTCAACATAGACTGTTTTATCAAGTTAAATTTTCGACATACTATAGAAAGAATCCTTCTTTTTCACGTTTTCAAAGCTAAAACACTTTGCTTTAATATGTTATAGTAGATTCTAGATTGGGAGGAAAAATAATTATGAAACCATATAAAAGTAAAATCAATAAAATACGTTCCTTTGCATTAGCCCTTATTTTCATCGGATTCGCTGTTATGTACGGTGGGATTTTCTTCAAAAGTAATCAATGGCTCGTATTAATTTTCATGTCACTTGGTTTACTATGTATCATCGGAAGTACTGTCGTATACGCATGGATTGGCCTGCTTTCAACTCGTGCTGTACAAGTTGAATGTCCAAACTGCCAGAAACATACAAAAGTTCTTGGTCGAGTTGATATATGCATGTATTGCAACGAACCACTTACACTTGATTCTACATTAGAAGGAAAAGAATTCGATCAAACATATAATCAAAAGCAAAAAAGTAATAATTAACTCTACTCAAGGGCATAAACCTTTGTTCTATTATATGTAACAAGTACTTTTTAACCCGAAGTAAAAGTTCCACAACTTGCGTTGAAGGCATTATGTGCAGAGCTCATCGAAATAACACTTTTGCTCAAACTCAACACCTTAGCTCTTGATTAGCTTCACAATAAAAAATCCAAACTCTACAAGTAGAGTTTGGATTTTTTATTGAACGTTTTCAGAAACAACCTTACACGATGGACATGTACCGTAAATCTCCAATCGATGTGCATTCACTTCAAAGCCTGTTACCTGTGAGGCAAAGTGTTCAATCTCATCTAAGCCCGGATAATGGAAATCTACAATCTTCCCACAGCATTCACAAATTATATGATAGTGATCATTCGTTACAAAATCAAAGCGGCTTGAAGAATCGCCATAAGTTAACTCTTTCACTAAACCAACTTCTCGAAATACACGAAGGTTATTATAGACAGTTGCTACACTCATATTTGGAAACTTGCCTTCAAGAGCTTTGTAAATATCATCTGCTGTTGGATGTGTCATCGACTGAATTAAAAATTCCAAAATAGCATGACGTTGGGGCGTGATACGTACACCAGTTGTTTTTAACGTGCCGAGTGCATCTTGTAAATGCGTTTCAGACATCGTCATGCACCTCTCTTCATAAGTATTCTTAATTTATAATTGTTATAATTAGTTTATCGAAAATACCTCTCATCTGTCAACATTTGCCCACCTTTAAAAAGAAAACAACTGTTTTTCATCCATAATATGCAACTTAGTACCCTTTAAACATGTCCAACAAATTATCCAGATCACGCTCTCCTTTCAACCATTTCGATAAACTCGGTTTAAAAATAGCTAAACTTCTCTCAACATATTGAGAAGAATGGCTTGATACATGAGGTGAAACAACAACATTTGGGAATATCCATAATGGATGATTCTCGTCTAAAGGTTCATTCTCAAATACATCCAATACAGCATAGCCTATTTTCTCATCTTCAATTGCATTTATAAGCACTTGCTCATCCACTAAATTACCACGACCGAAATTCATAAAAATGGTACTGCTTTTCATCGCGTTAAAATGCTTCTCTTTCAATAAATGCGTCGTTTCTTCCGTCTTTGGCAATACAGAAAGAACAATATCTGCATTTGGTAAAGCATCTAGCAATTCATCAAATCGAATCGTTTCATCCATGTACTGCGCTTGGTATCCCGAACGATTACAACCAATTGTTTTCACACCAAATGCCTGTAATAATCGACCAACCTCACCACCAATAGCACCCGGTCCTAAAATAAGTGCTGTGCTACCATGCAACTCTATTTGACTACCTTTACGGACCCACTCTTTACGCTGTTGCTGTTCATAAATACGTGGTAATGCACGCTTAAGCGCTAAAATATGTGCAAGGACTGATTCTGCCATTGGAATTTTATGAATTCCCTTTACATTTGAAACGACAATGCCCATATCCATAATTGCTTTAGCTGGCATTTTCTCAATTCCAGCTGACGCCACAAATATCCATTTCATTTTTTTGGCAAACTGAATATTATTTTCATCTAAATCCTCACCATATGTAACGAGCACATCTGCTTTCGATAATTCTTCAACATCCATGCCATTGCGAAATACAAAATCGACTTGGGGAAAATCTGCTACAAGTGGTTGCTTTAAATTTTCTCTCGGTTCAAACGTGAAATAAACTCTCATTTCGATTCCTCCCGCTCAGCTAAAAATGTGTAGACATCTTCAATATGATTTTTCACACGAACTTTACGCCATTCTTTTATAATGGCACCCTCTGTGTTAATCAAAAACGTCGAACGTTCAATTCCCATATATTCACGACCATACATTTTTTTAAGTACCCAAACACCGTAATCTTCGGCCACTTTATGATCCTCATCCACCAATAGCGAAAATGGCAAACCATGTTTATCAATAAACTTCGTATGTTTCTTTTCATCATCAGGACTAATACCTAACACGACTGCATTCAAAAAACTGAAGTCATCATGCTTATCTCGGAAATCACATGCCTCCGTCGTACAACCAGGCGTCATATCTTTCGGATAAAAATACAAAATAACATTTTTACCTCGAAAATCTTCTAGTCGTACATTTTCACCTTTTTCATTGCATAAAGAAAAATCAGGCGCTTGCTGCCCTACAATATTATTCATAAAAATTACCTCCCCTTGTACTCCCTATTCTACTGCAAGTCCCAAAACAAGTCATACCCCTTATTTTCTTTGGTGTTATCCGTCAATTAGGTCTACAATAGATAGGGTATATCATTGATTGGAGGCAATATCATGAATCACACTAAATCTGAAGCAGTTCACAAAGAAGCACTCGAACATATCGTAGGTGGTGTAAACAGCCCCTCACGTTCTTATAAAGCAGTTGGAGGCGGCTCACCCGTCGCAATGGCTCGTGGTAAAGGGGCTTACTTTTGGGATGTTGACGGCAACCGTTATATCGATTATCTTGCCGCTTATGGCCCAATCGTAACTGGCCACGGACACCCACATATTGCTAAAGCGATTATTAATGCAGCTGAAAACGGGACATTATTTGGGACACCGACAGAATATGAGGTCACTTTTGCTAAAATGCTAAAAGAGGCCATTCCTTCAATGGATAAAGTACGTTTTAATAACTCAGGGACAGAAGCTGTTATGACAACAGTACGTGTTGCACGTGCATACACAGGTCGGACAAAAATCATGAAATTTGCTGGATGTTATCACGGTCACTTTGACTTAGTGTTAGTTGCAGCTGGTTCAGGTCCCGCTACACTTGGCACACCTGATTCAGCGGGTGTTACTACAGCAACAGCTGCGGAAGTTATTACAGTACCATTTAATAATCCTCAAGCATTTACGGAAGCGATGGATAAATGGGGAGATGAATTAGCAGCAATACTAATTGAACCAATCGTAGGAAACTTCGGCATCGTTGAGCCAAATGCTGGATTCCTTGAACTTGTACATGCAACAGCTAAAGAAAAAGGCGTACTTACAATTTACGATGAAGTCATTACAGCATTCCGCTTCCATTATGGTAGTGCGCAAACGCTTCTCGGTTTAACACCCGACCTAACTGCACTTGGTAAAGTCATCGGTGGCGGTTTACCGATTGGTGCTTATGGTGGTCGCAAAGAAATTATGGATACCGTCGCTCCACTTGGTCCTGCCTACCAAGCTGGTACGATGGCTGGAAATCCTGCGTCAATGCAAGCTGGTATTGCTTGTTTAGAAGTACTTTCAAAACCAGGTATTTATGATGAAATGGATCGTCTTGGAGCTATTTTAGAAGAAGGGATTCGCAATGCTGCCAAAAAGCATAATGTCACAATGACTTTAAATCGCTTAAAAGGAGCACTAACAATTTACTTTACAGATGTAACAGTAGAAAACTACGAGCAAGCTGAGATGTCGGACGGAGAAGTATTCGGTCGCTTCTTTAAACTCTTATTATCAAAAGGGATTAATATTGCACCTTCAAAATATGAGGCTTGGTTCTTAACTACTGAACACACTGAACAAGACATCCTTGAAACTATTGAAGCTGTTGACTATGCATTTTCTCAACTTTAATAAAGTAAAGTGAGCTAGTTTCCTTATGAAGTCGTCAGGTGAGCCATATTTGTGGCACTCAGGATACACTTTCTTCTATAATATAGAAAAAGCAATCCAAATTTAAAATAGAAAGGACATCCATTTTCTATGAAATTAGGTGCCCGTGTATTTAAAACTGGTGTAGCTATTGTTTTTGCATTGTTTATAGCAGAATTATTAAATCTGCCTTCTCCAATATTTGCCGGGATTGCTGCTATTTTTGCTATTCAGCCATCCATTTATCGATCCTATTTAACAATTATGGAGCAAATTCAAGCTAACGTTATCGGAGCAACAGTCGCAGTTCTTTTTGGTTTAATATTCGGTAATCATATAGTCGCTATTGGTATTGCCGTTGTAACGACCATCGGATTAATGCTCAAGTTTAAACTTGAGAAATCATTAACAATTGCACTCGTTACAGTTATCGCAATTATGGAATTCCAAGGTGAAGATTTCCTTACATTTGCTTTAATTCGATTTTCAACAATTTTAGTCGGTGTACTTGCCGCTTTCGTTGTCAATCTTTTCTTCTTACCTCCTAAGTATGAAGTAAAGCTATTTCGCAAAATTTACTTTTTACAAGATGACATTATACGTTGGACTCGACTAGCTGTCCGACAAGCTTCCGAACATACTTCAACAAAAGCAGCGTTGAATAAATTTCTTAGCCGAATGGCTCAAGTTGATATAACATACGAATTATTCAAGGAAGAACGTAGCTATATTAAAAACAAAAAGTATGTGAAAGCACGTAAACTCGTTGTGTATCGCCAAATGATTACGACATCAAAAAAAAGTTTAGAACTTTTGCAACGATTGCATAGACACGAAAATGAATTAGCCAATTTACCAACGCAATTCCATTTAATGATACAAGAGCGACTTGATTTCTTACTGACTTACCATGAACAACTATTACTAAAATATACAGGTAAGTTAAAGCCCGAGCATTCTGAATGGAGTATGCATATCGACTATATTCAGCGCAATGAATTAATGGAAATATTCATTAAACAGGTATCATTCGCACATGAAGAAGGCGATATGGAGTTTTCAAGCTATCACTTACTATATATCTTGTCTCGAATACTCGATTATGAAGAAAACTTAGAACACCTCGATACGTTGATTGTTTCTTATCAAAGCTATCATGGCAATGAAATTAACTTTGAAACAGAAGAGGAAATATTTTAATTGCTCAAAACACACATACTAAAGCCCGGCATTCCTTCATTAACAAAAGGAATACCGGGCTTTTTTAATCTATTTCAGGCTCTTCACCATAATCTGTACTTGACAGCACATTCCACTGCAGGCGGACGCTTTCCGCGGGGCGAGCGACGAGCCTCCTCCGG
>JAVWKG010000141.1:0-6739 GCA_036638655.1 Lysinibacillus sp.
TAGTAAACCTTAAAATGGATCATCATCAAAAATCGGGGATGACATTTGAGTAAAGTGCATAAGAAATAGAGAATGCTGCTTGATTGAAGTGAAGGCTGTGCGCACAGCCGGAACGGAAATCAACTTCTGGTTATGATGATGAACGTCCATATATGTAAGACCACGTGTGTTTATTAGGGGAATATTAGGATGCTATTTAACGTAAAACTGGTTGTTTCATATCCTACGCTTCAGTATGTCACGGCATTTTATTAGTTGATTGTAGCGTAGGAGTGCTCGACTCCTGCGGGATTAGCGAGACAGGTGAGACCCCACACGAAGCGAAGCGTAGGAGGAGGCTCACCGCTCGCCCCGCGGAAAGCGAGCAGTCCGTAGCGGAAATCAACCTGCTGATTCAAGTATCTGTGGTATAAATTGGATAATCAACACGCATGATGTAAGAATTTTGTTTATATAAAAATGCTTCAATACGTATGCATTAAAAATAGGAAACTACAAATATTTCTTTATAGAACAATCGCAATATTGTATACAATTCAACACAGTGCTATACTAGATAAAATCTAAAAAAGGAACGATGCCCACATGCAATACTCAGACAGAATTTTAAATACCCCCTCTTCATTCATTCGAAATATTTTAAAAGTGACAGATGCTGCGGATGTAATATCCTTTGCTGGAGGGCTCCCGAATCCTATTTCATTCCCTATTGATGCCATTCAAACTTCCATCAATAATGCGATAAACGAGAATGGTAGCAAACTTTTCCAATACGCCTCAACACAGGGTCACTTGCCACTACGTGAATATATCGCAAAAAAATACAAACAATCCCACGGTCTAGATGTCAGTCCTGAAGATGTTTTAATTACTACGGGTTCACAACAGGCACTTGAGTTAATTGGTAAAGTGTTATTAAACAAAGGAGACGGCGTCATTATTGAGGAGCCTGGTTATTTAGGGGCGATCCAAGCATTTACTTTAAGTGAGCCGACATTCTACCCTGTTACACTTGAAAATGACGGCCTAAATTTAGAACAATTAGAAGCTGCATTAAAGCAAAAAAATGTAAAATTCGTTTATACAGTGCCTAATTTCCAAAATCCGACCGGTCTTACATATTCAAAGGAAAAACGCCAACAAATTTATGACATTGTTTCTCGTTATGACGTAGCTTTAATCGAAGATGACCCATACGGCGAATTACGTTTCCAAGGCGAAACATTACCGTACATTGGTGCAGGAAAATTAGAAAACAGCATACTATTAGGCTCTTTTTCTAAAACGGTAACACCTGGCATGCGTCTTGGCTTCATTATTACAAAAAACAAAGAACTACTGAATCACATTGAAACGGCGAAACAAGCAACAGATCTCCATACAAACGTTTTTGCTCAATACGTTATTCATGATTATTTAGTGAATAATACGTATGATGAGCATGTACAAAAAATAATAGCGCTTTATAAAAATCAATCCGAAGCGATGCTAAGTGCCATGAAGGACTACTTCCCAGCTCATGTTCAGTACACAAAGCCTGAAGGTGGCATGTTCATTTGGGCTACATTACAAAATGGAAAGTCAGCTTTAGATGTATTTGCAGAGGCAATGGATCAAAAAGTAGCATTCGTCCCAGGCGACCCATTTTACACATCGAAAAAGAATGTCAATACATTGCGTTTAAATTACACCAATGCCACACCTGAAGTTATCCGAGAAGGCATTAAAAGACTCGGCAGCATCCTTTAATCACATGACATACATTTTTAGGATACCTATTTGACCGATTTTCACCGGCTGTAGGTATCCTATTTTTTGCAACTACTTAAAAGTCGGTTTATTATGAAACTATTATCGTATATATTCGTTTAATAGATAGTAACGTTACGAAAATTTCATATTGCATCTTTAGATAAACAGCGCATATATATTTTTCCGTGTGTCAAGGGAGGGACAAGATGTTGCAAGTTGGCAACATCAACAAAGAATGAAATTCATACAAAAACTACTCATCGGACTCTTTGTCATAGGCCTACTACTGAGTGTCTCTACTTATATAATTTTGCAATTATTCAAGTCCGAAAACATACCTGAACAAGCCGTCATCGAAGAAGAACCGACTGTCGAAGAGTTCATCGGGAAAATTAACGAAACAGCACGAAAGCTTGGTGCTGAGAATGATTTATATGCATCCGTTATGATTGCGCAAGCCGTTTTAGAAAGTAGTTACGGTCAAAGTGGACTTGCTTCATCTCCAAACTACAACTTATTTGGCATTAAGGGTAAGTATCAAAATGATTCCGTGCTACTGGATACATCTGAAGATGATGGCAATGGCAATCTCTCAACTATTAAAGCTGAATTTCGCAAGTATCCTTCCTATGAAGCGTCTTTAAGAGATTATGTGAATTTACTACGCAATGGTGTCTCTTGGAATAAGCAGTATTATACAAACGTTTTTAAAAGCAATACGGCGTCATATAAGGAAGCAACTGATTTTTTAACAGGTTCATATGCTAGTGATTCTACTTATCACGAAAAGCTCAACCAACTGATAGAAGAATACGACCTGGTCCAGTATGACAAGCCGGTTCAGCATAAAAAAACAATCCAAGTAGCAGACGGCGATACACTTACAATGATTGCACAGGTCCATAATGTGAAAATCACCTCACTCAAGCAATGGAACCAACTCAACTCCGATACGCTTGAAGCGGGGCAAACATTGAAAATCTATCAATAAAATAAAGCGAGGTATTCGATACGATTCAATCGTCGAATACCTCGCTTTTTTATGACTGCTAGGAATAGAGTTCACTTTTTTCATTAATAAGTAATTCCATAATTACCCCTTCGACAGGACCACTACTATCAATAACTCCAGTTGAGCGGAAACCGAAATGCTCATAAATTTTCATCGCAAATTTATTATCAGGATGTATGCTTAAATAAATTATTTTACAGTTATAAACTTTCAATAAATGCTCGATTATCATAACTAAAAAACGTTTTGAATAACCTTTTCCTTGGAACTTGTGGTCGATCATAAAGCGGTCCAACCACGCACTTCCGTCTTTTTTTGAATACCAGCCATACATAGCATATCCGACAAGTGTTTCTCCGTCATACAACGCTATAGACGTTCCCTTTTTTTCGTACATTGATTCAGCTACGGAAAATGCATTACTTTCAATAAATCGTCTCTGATCTTCTGCCACTTCTAAAGCAGCGACAGCGCGCCAATTATCCGATGTTACCTCACAAAAGTGAAGGTTCATAATCACATCTCGCTTTCTACCTTTATTAAAGTTAGTATTTTAAAATTATCATATCCACATTCTTACAACTTAATATTACCAAATATAGTCACTATTACACAATTGTTTATTCTGAATATATAGAAAAAAGAACTATTAATCACTAGTTTTATTATAATTTTGATATTTTTTGTTCTGATTTATCAGAATTATTGCTTTTGTGTTGCTTATTTAGCAAAACCTAGTATAAACTTAAAGTCGTGTGAAAAGGAGGCAGATATATGGAATGGATCGAAAATCTTGTTAATGAAACGAATAATGTTTTATGGACCTATATACTAATACTATTATTACTAGGTGCTGGCTTTTATTTTACGATTGGCACTAAGTTTGTACAGTTTCGTCTGTTTGGTGAAATGTTCCGTCTAATTATGGAGAAAAAAGAAAAAGACGAGGGTGTTTCTGCATTCCAAGCCTTCACGATTAGTACGGCTTCTCGTGTTGGGACAGGCAATATCACAGGTGTTGCACTTGCCATCGGGGTTGGTGGTCCAGGCGCAATATTTTGGATGTGGGTAATTGCTGTTATCGGGATGGCGACTGCTTTTATTGAAAGCACACTTGCACAAGTTTACAAAGTACGAGATGGTAAAACTTTCCGAGGCGGACCGGCTTATTATATGGAAAAAGCTTTAGGTCAGCGTAAATTAGCTATCATTTTTAGTATTCTTTTAACTTTAAGCTTTGGTTTTATCTTTAATGCTGTGCAGTCTAATACAATTGCTACTTCTGTTGGTGAAGCATTTAATATCTCACCTGCTAAAATCGGCGGCATATTAGTTGTGCTAACAGCAATGATCATATTTGGTGGCGTACATAGAATTGTGAAAGTTACACAGGTAATTGTACCCGTGATGGCTATTCTCTATTTACTTCTGGCTCTATACGTTGTAGTGACTAATTTATCGGAAATCCCAGCAGTGTTTAGCTTAATCCTTACTGAGGCATTTGGGCTACAGGAAGCTGCTGGTGGAGCAGTCGGCGTTGCGATTATGCAAGGTGTACGTCGTGGCTTATTTTCAAATGAAGCTGGTATGGGTAGTGTGCCAAATGCAGCGGCTACTGCAAGCAGCTCTCATCCTGCAAAACAAGGGCTCGTTCAAAGTCTTGGCGTATTTTTTGATACGATTGTCATTTGTTCTGCCACTGCCTTCATTATTATTTTGGCAGGTCTTTATTCGACGGGACCAGATGATGGTATCGTCTTGACTCAAAATTCATTTGCTGTACATGTTGGCAGCTGGGCACCGTACTTTATAGCGATTGCGATTGTATTCTTCGCATTCAGTTCAATCATTGGTAATTACTATTACGGGGAAACAAATATCGAATTTATGAACGCTCATAAAGGATGGTTGACAGGTTACCGTATGCTCGTTCTAGCAATGGTGATGTTTGGTTCTGTTGCACATGTATCACTTGTTTGGAACTTGGCTGATTTATTTATGGGCTTCATGGCCATGTTAAATATTATTGTCATTCTCTTGCTAGGAAAAGTAGCTTTCCGTGTATTAGACGACTTTACTGCACAACGTAAACAAGGAAAAAATCCAGTATTTTATGCAAAATCTATTCCAGGTTTGAAAAACACCGATTGTTGGGAAGATGAAGATCGTTAAAATTTAAAGCGTGCAGCATTTGTCTGCACGCTTTTTTACATTTCCAACTGTGCGAAGCAACATTATGCCTGCGGTTCTGCAATTCTATCAGCGCTTTTCTACGCTCTATCGGCGGTTCCACAATTCTATCAGCGCTTTCCGACTCGCTCAAAACCTCTTTCACTCACTTCAGATCACCTTTCACAAAAAACGGGTCGTCCCAAAATATCTGAGACAACCCGTTTCATGTTTATACGCTTTACACTCTAAATTGATGTACCATTTCTTGTAATTCCGAAGATAACTGACCTAAAGCACGTGCGGATATTGAAATTTCCTCCATCGTTGCATTTTGCTCCTCTGCAGCTGCCGCAACTGTTTGCGCCTGGTCAGACGAATTCTCTGATAAAGTAGAGACTTCATTTAATTGACCTTTTATACTAATTGTATTCGCACTTAACTGTTCAATAATTGCCGAAATATTTTCTGTTTGCGAAGATACATTTTCAATCATCGTAGAAATACCATGGAAATTATCTTCTGATTTTTTCACAAGCGCAATACCTTCATTGACATTATTCGTCGATTTCTCCATTGCATTTATTGCTTCGGTTACTTCTTTTTGAACCGCTATAATGACTTCACGAATTTGATTGGCTGCTACGGATGAATCTTCCGCTAGTTTTCTAACTTCATCTGCTACTACAGCAAACCCTTTTCCATATTCGCCCGCTCTTGCTGCTTCAATTGCTGCGTTTAAGGCTAGTAGGTTCGTTTGATCGGCAATCGCCGTAATAAGACCTACAATTTGACTAATTTCAGTAGATTTTTCTCCTAATGATTGAATAACTTTCGATGTCGACTCAGAAGTACTTTGAATATTTTCCATCTGTTTCATCGTCTGATCCATCATCGATGCCCCTACAGTCGTATATTCTTTTGTAGAGCTAGCTAAGTCAGATACGGATTGCACGGATGCAGTTGCATGGTCCATGCCTGTCACCATTTCTGAAATCGCTTCGTCGCTAGTTCTTGCACTTTGAACTTGTTGATCTGCCCCTTCTGAAACATGTACCATAGCCGTAGTAATTTGATCTGTCGCTTTACTTGTTTCTTCTGCACTCGCAGACAGTTCTTCAGAAGTAGCAGCAACTGTTTGTATATGCTCCTGTAAGCCACCTATCAAATTCTTTAAACTTGCTAGCATACTATTAAAATCTGTTCCTAGTTGGCCAATTTCATCTCTATTGTTGATAGTTACTGGTTCAATAGCTAAATTCCCATCCGCTAATTGCTTCACTTGTTCTGACAGCAATTCCACAGGTCTTTTAATCACGCGAATAAAGAAGATAATAATACAAATCGTTAATATAAGAGCAGTGATACTTCCTACAAGTAGAAAAGTAACGGTTCTTTTAAATTCAGCCATTCCCTCTTTATGAATATTTTCTGATTGTTCATCTAATAAAACAAGTAAATCATCCATATTTTTTTGCATTGCGCCATATAATGGGTCTACTTCGTAATATTTCAGAGTCGCTTGCTCTTCCTGACCTGCATTGTTTAAACGAATCACTTCACTATTCGTTTCGACTAAATTTGTCCAGCTCGATTTAAACTCTTCAAAACTAGCTTTTCCTTGTTCCGATACGACATACACTTCGTACGATTTTAAAGATTCGTCTATTTGCTTAATATTTGTTTCGACTTCTTCACCGTATTGTTCTTTAAACGGCAAATCTTCAGATAATAGGTTCTTTTGTGTGTTAATAAACAAAAGATCGGTTTGCGCATTGATTTTATTTAGCAATCCTATTTCTGGAA
>JAVWKG010000142.1:0-6618 GCA_036638655.1 Lysinibacillus sp.
AACCAGGCACAATCACTCCACACACAAACTTCAAAGCTGAAGTTTATGTTTTATCAAAAGAAGAGGGTGGACGCCATACTCCATTCTTCACAAACTACCGTCCTCAGTTCTACTTCCGTACAACTGACGTAACAGGTATTTGTAACTTACCAGAAGGCGTTGAAATGGTAATGCCTGGTGATAACATTGAAATGACAGTAGAACTTATTGCTCCAATCGCTCTTGAAGAAGGTACTAAATTCTCTATCCGTGAGGGTGGACGTACTGTAGGCGCTGGTGTAGTAGCTACTATCCAAAAATAATTTTAGCTAACGCTAATTTTTAAAACCAACTTGTAGGGACGCTTGCAAGTTGGTTTTTTTGTGCCTATTTTTCTCCTAACTCGAGAGGGTTACAAATAGAATCACTATTTTTATGATAAGATAATTGGTAATGGGGTGATAAATATGGAGATGAAAGTGTTGTTGATAGAGGATGATCCATCAATTTTTGATATGATCAAGGAACGTTTTAGTCAATGGTCATTGCAAATTGTAGGGCCACAAAATTATCAAAAGGTGATGGATGATTTTATAGAAGAAAAACCACAATTAGTGCTTATAGATATTCAGTTGCCGGCTTATGATGGCTTTCACTGGTGTCGCGAAATTCGTAGCATATCGAAAGTGCCGATTCTTTTTCTATCTTCCCGCGATCACCCAATGGACATGGTCATGGCGATGCAAATGGGTGCAGATGATTTTGTGCAAAAGCCGTTTCATATGGAAGTGTTATTGGCAAAAATTCAAGCAATTTTGCGCCGTACATATGATTATGTAGAAGAGCCACTTGAGGTAACTCGCTTTAACGGGGCAGTCATTGACTATGCCCGTAGTGAAATTACGTTTAGTGGACAGGAGGTATCATTAACAAAAAATGAGCTTTTTATCATGCGTGTATTGTTAGAAAAGGTAGATCATATTGTGTCAAGAGATGAACTGATGCGTAAATTATGGGACGATGAGCGTTTCGTGAATGATAATACGCTTTCTGTAAATGTTAATCGTCTGCGGATTAAGTTGGAGGGCATTGGGTTACGAGATGTTATAGTCACGAAAAAGGGGCTTGGTTATATGGCAGTTTCTCAAGGAGCGTGAACAAAAGTGCTAGTGTTATTTTTTAAAGAGCGTTTGTCATGGATTGTTTTCTATAGTGGTATGCTGATGGTGCTCAATGTTTTGTTAAGGCTGGATTCTGGTTTAGCTGGGATTTCCATTATGTATGTGAATGTAATATTAGGTATTAGTTTTATCACCTTTTTACTATATCGGTATATAGTTGAAACAAAACAGTTAAAAAATTTCCTGGGAAATCTAGATGTGCAATTAGATGAAGTGCATTGCAGTAGTTTAATGTTATCACCTTATCAACATAAGTATTTTACTAAAATAGAAGATGTGCTTAGAGAAAAAGATGCTACGTTGAACGAGGTGAAAGTTCAGCTGCAGGAAGATGTGGATGATCTGCTAGCGTGGGTACATGAGGTAAAGGCGCCATTAACTTCGATGAATTTAATGCTAACGCAAGTAGAGGATGATACTCTGCGGAGGAGACTAGAGTATGAGTGGTTAAGAATACACTTATTAGTCGATCAGCAATTGCATCAAACGCGTTTTGCTTCAATTGAAAAAGATAATTATATGACTGAAATTGTGCTTCGAACGGTTGTTTATGAGGAAATTCGTGCAATGCAGTCATGGTGTTTAGGTAAAAACATTGGTTTTGATGTTGCAGATTTAAAGGATACCGTTATGACGGATGGAAAGTGGTTGGCATTCATCATCCGGCAACTATTATCTAATGCGATCAAATATAGTGCTACAAATACGGAAATTACAGTTTTGTCGGAAGTTGATCATTCAGGTGCAACAATACTGCATATTAAGGATAATGGTGTTGGGATACGTAGAGAGGATTTACCGCGTATCTTTCAAAAATCATATACAGGTACTGTGGGGAGAGAGTCTGCACAGTCAACAGGTATGGGGTTGTACTTAGCGCATAATGTTGCAAAGAAATTAGGTATTCATATTAGTGTGCAATCTACAGTAGGTGAAGGTTCAATATTCATGCTGCGTTTCCCATTGCAAAATGAATATGTCAAAATTAAAGGTAGATGACGAATTTGTCACCTACCTTTTAATATTGTCATCAAAATCGCATGATAGAAAACAGCGAGCACAGTAAACTATTGATAGAGAAGTGACGGGGGGACGATGAGGTGGCAGTTTTAATTGGTCGGAAAGTTAAAAAAGTATATGGTAAAAAGTTAACCGCTCATGAAGTATTAAAGGGTATTGATGTTGAAGTGAATAAAGGTGAATTTGTAGGAATTATGGGTCCTTCTGGTTCGGGTAAAACGACGCTATTAAACGTCTTGTGTTCAATTGATTTTGCAACAGAAGGTGTTATTGAAATAAATGGCCAAAGCTTAAAAGAGATGAAGGAGAACGACCTAGCAAATTTCCGTCGTGAGCAGCTTGGCTTCATATTCCAAGATTATAATTTGCTCGATACGTTAACAGTGAAGGAAAATATCCTATTGCCGTTAGCGATTGGCAAGCTACCGAAGGCTGTTGCGGAAAGTCGTGTAAAAGAATTGACGCATTTACTAGGTATTTCAGATATTTTAAGTAAATATCCGAATGAGATTTCGGGTGGACAAAAGCAACGTACTTCTGCTGCACGTGCTCTGATTACAAATCCATCTTTAGTTTTTGCAGATGAGCCAACAGGTGCATTAGATTCGAAATCGGCAATGGCGCTTCTGAAAAACTTGCAAATTATTAATGAGCAAAAGGAAGCAACTATCATGATGGTGACACATGATACAACTGCTGCAAGCTTCTGCACACGCGTGTTGTTTTTGAAAGATGGACAAATTTATAGTGAATTGTATAAAGGAGATAAAACGAGGCAAGCATTTTTTCAGGAAATCATGCATACACAAAGTGTGCTAGGTGGTGACGGTTATGAGTCTTAGTAAACTTGTATTCCGTAGTATGAAGAAAAACATGAAACATTACTATTTATATTTCTTCGCGCTTATTTTTAGTGTGACACTGTTTTTCTCATTTATAACACTGCAATTTAATGATGAGGTATTAGCGGCTGTAGCACTCAGGAGAACAGCAACGGCAGGTTTTGAAGCAGCAACATATATTTTGTATTTTATCATTCTATTTTTCGTACTGTATGCGAATCACTTATTTATGAAGCGTCGTAGCAAGGAAATAGGATTATATCAATTAATCGGCATGACAAAAAGCTTGATTGTACGCTTATTAGCATTTGAAAACATTCTACTTTTTTTAGGAGCTATAGTGACTGGAATTGTAGTAGGCTTCTTCAGTTCAAGATTATTTGCGATGATTTTACTTCGTGTATTAGAAAAAGAGGCACTTGTTAAGATGACTTTTAGTACAGAGGCTTTGCAACAGTCGATTATCGTCTTTGCCATACTGTTAGTCATTGTCCTCATTCAAATGACGTGGATGATTTATCGTGTATCCTTATTGTCGTTATTTACAGCATCTAAACAAGCAGACGAACGAGTAAAACAATTTAGTTCATTGCAAATGGGAATTGGCTTTTTGGGACTTATTCTTGTTGTATACGGCTACTATATATCAACAAAACTATTTGATATTGAAGCAGCTGATCACTTATTTTTGAATATAATAATAATTTTAGTTTCTACAATTGGCGGTACATTCTTGGTTTTCCGTTTTTCGGTAGCATTTCTTTTGAATATAGTACGATTAAAGAAAAATGGCCATTTATCGGGTAATGATGTATTGGCATTAACGCCGATTATGCATCGTATGAAAAGTAATGCAAAGTCACTGACACTCATTACGGTCTTAACAGGTGTTTCACTTGGAATTACAACGTTATCCTATATTGCTTATTATTCTTCGGGATCGAAGGCTTATGATGAAGTGCCAGGTGATTACATATTCCTAGATGATTATGGGCAGAAGTTTCTGAAGGAGTTAGAGGTAAACCAAATTGATTTTGAGGTGAGGATATTTCCTATGCAGCTTGTTTCTACAGTTATAGGTACGCTGTTGCCAGAAAATCAAACAGGTACCCCATTTCATAATATGCAAGTAGATATTTATGCAATACCATTGTCTGCTTATCAACAAAGAACACCAAACGCGTCACTTAAAGATAATGATGTAATAATAGTAAATTATAATGGTCAGATGGCGGAAAAATTCCCGCTTGAAAAGAGTCGTGATCTTCCTATTAAGGTTGGAGAGCAAGAAGAAACATTCCATGTTGTGGACATTCGTGACGATGTAATTTTAGGGAGGAATCAAAAAGCAACATTTGTAGTGTCAGATGAAATGTTTGCAAAGTTAGTGGCATTGCTACAGCCATATGACACATGGAGTAAGGAGACTGCAGTGGTAATTAAGGATAAAGCTGATTTAGCTAGGGCAGACAAGCTTTATCTTAAAACGGAAGCTGGGAATATGTATCCTGATGTTGCAGATTCTGAATCGCTACCTTCATATGAGGCAGTTCGCAAGATTCATATTGAAGATTTCGGTATTACCATTTTCACCACGGCGTTTTTAGGTTTAGCGTTTTTAATGACAACAGGCAGCATTTTGTATTTTAAACAAATGTCTGAGGCGGAGGAAGAGCGTGCTTCTTATACAGTTTTACGCAAAATTGGTTTTAGTGAGCGACATATTATGAAAGGAGTATACATGAAGCAGTTGTTTAACTTCGGTGTACCGTTATTCATTGGTTTGCTTCACAGCTATTTTGCAGTGAAATCAGGGTGGTTTTTATTTGGTACGGAGTTAACGGCGCCACTTTGGATTGCGATGGGCTGTTATGTTGCATTGTATGCTATTTTTGCATTGCTCTCTGTCGGTTACTATAAAAAGGTTGTTCGAGAATCCTTATAGCATATAAAACAATAAGAAGTAACATAATAAAACAGTGTGCAGCTACTATTGAGGCATACTGTTTTTTTGAAATAACAAGAATATCTTGACTTTCATTTGTCAGAATATTAAACTTTACCATATTAACAATCTAGTGTATGAAAGTGAAGTGTAAATGATGAATGCAGTAATTGCGGCAGTAGTGGTCATGCTAATATTGAGTTTATTACGTATTAATGTTGTGTTATCACTTGTATTAGGCGCCTTCGTAGGTGGTTTAACAAGTGGTATGGGAATAACTGCGACAGTTGCCTCGTTTACAGAAGGTTTAGGGGATGGGGCAACGATTGCACTGAGTTATGGTTTGCTTGGCGGATTTGCTATCGCTATTTCAAAGACGGGTATTCCCGAACTATTAATAACGGGTATCATAAAGGTCTTAAATAAGAATGGAGAAAGTAATCGCAAAGGATTAGTGAAAGCATTAATCTTTTTACTAATATTTATGATGTCGATTTTCTCTCAGAACTTAATTCCAATTCATATAGCATTTATTCCATTATTAATCCCGCCAATTTTAAAGATTTTAAATATGCTAGAAGTCGATCGTCGATTTATTGCGGTACTAATTGCAGTTGGTTTAATCGGTACGTATAGTTTTGTGCCTGCGGGTTTCGGAGCAATTTTCCAAGATATTGTATCTACGCAAGTAACAGGTGCTGGTATGAAAGTGTCGTCTAATGATGTACCAACAGCTATGGCAATTCCTGTCGTTGGAATGTTTGTAGGATTAGCTTGTGCATTATTTTTTTACCGTAAACCGCGAAAATACGAAAATAAAGATATAGAAGTAGAGACATTACAGGTGTCTGTTAGTAAACGTGTGATTATCTCTACAGTTGTCGCTTTGATCGTAGCACTATATGCGCAAATAGCGACTGATTCAATGATAGTTGGAGCATTTTCAGGAATAATGATTATGTACTTTACAGGTGCCCTTAAATGGAAAGAAGCTGATGAAATACTATCGGAAGGTATGAAGATGATGGCTTTCATCGGTTTTGTAATGATTACAGCAAACGGCTTTGCGTCTGTAATTAAAGCAACAGGTCATATAGATAGCTTAATTAAATCCTCTCTAACTATATTGGAGGGGAATATTGGTCTGGCAGTATTTGTTATGCTGCTCATCGGGCTAATTGTTACGATGGGTATAGGCTCATCTTTCGCAACAGTTCCGATTATTGCAGCGTTATTTGTGCCATTAGCACAAGGACTTGGAATGAGCCCTCTAGCTATTATGTGTTTAATAGGTACAGCAGGTGCGTTAGGGGACGCTGGGTCTCCAGCATCTGACTCAACGCTAGGTCCTACATCTGGTTTAAATGTAGATGGTCAGCACAATCATATTTGGGATACATGTGTACCTACATTTACATTTATTAATATTCCGCTTATTATTTTCAGCTGGATTGCATGTGTATTTATATTATAGGAAACAAAGGAGTAGCCTACGTATATAACGAGGCTCCTTCTTTATATGCTAAATAGAAGGAGCAAAAACAAACATATTAGTTGCAATGAGACTAGGAATTTTATATACTAATAAACGGCTGAAAAAAGCGTTAATTATTTGAAGTAAAGAATATCTGCAACATTTAAAAGAATTTAG
>JAVWKG010000143.1:0-6608 GCA_036638655.1 Lysinibacillus sp.
TGAAAGAACGCGTAACTGAATTTTTTCACCACTATTTACACTCCTCACAAGTAGAAATTTCTACTTGTGCATTTTTATTTATAGCGAGATCATTCCTTCGCCTGTTGAAGAGACGTAATTTCCGCTTGCATTTTCTCTTTCATTTCTTCATGCGTCTTACGCAAAGCTACCATTTCATCATATAACTTTCGCACTTCCTCATTATGCAGACGCTCTGCTTCCACCACTGCTTTATCACGCTCTAGTTCCTTGCGCTCCGCAAGATGAGATAAATCTCGTTCATGGTTCGCCTTAGCTTGTTCAAAATCCAATCGCAGCACACGTATTTCCTCAGATATCGTTTGTTTCTCCTGTGATAGCTCCGATATTTTTTCTTCAAATGCAACCTTGTCAGCGTTCGCTCGTTTCGTCCACTCAGTTTTCTCTATTTCAAAGGTCTTTTTTAATGCCTCATTTTCCTCTGCATAGCCTTGATACTTCGTTACTAGCCCACTTAATGTGTCGTTCTTATCTTTGTACTCACTAATTAACGCCTGATTATTTTCCAGCATTGTTTGATTGGCAATAAGTTTTTCTTCAAGTTCTTTCACCTGCTCTTCAAATGCCGAAATCCCTTCTGTTTTCATTGCGACTTCCTGCTTGATCTGCTGGTTTTGTTGCTGTAAGTCGGTAATAATGGCTTCTTTACTCTCTAACTTATTAGCCACATCTTTCACCGCATGCTCCTTTAAATAAACGGAGCGTTGAATCATATTGACGATTAATTCATACATACGTGTTGTGTGGTGCTCCAGTTCCGTTAAATCTTGCGTATAATCGGATGAGCCTTGCTTAATAGCGTTCATTTCGTACAGTGCAATTGCGCGTTCAAACCACTCCTTACTACTTGTACCACTTGATTCAATGACTTCTCGCACTTTTTCATACATTTCTTCGCTAACTTTCACGCCAAATGTTTTATCTGCCACTTTCGTACCCTCCATTCGTTAACCTATAAACATTGTTAAATCAAAGGTTAACTAGGTTTTTATAGTTAACCTAATTATATATTAAATTTTCTATATAATCAATCTTGTAGTTGGCCACCTTGCTGGCAAGGTGGCGCGATTTTTTACATTTTCATGAGCAAAAGACGTACATGTTGTACGCCTTTTGTCTTTTTATTTTTTTACATATAGCCTTTTTCCTTCAACGATAAATAATTTGTTTCGCTTACAACTAAATGGTCCAGAACTTCTACTCCTAACAGCTCCCCTGCCTCCTGCAATCGCTTTGTAACGTCTATATCTTCTTGACTTGGCGTAACGTTCTGGCTCGGATGGTTATGGGCCAGAATTATACTTGCCGCGTTTTGTAGGAACGCCGTTTTGAACACTTCTCGCGGTGTCACAAGGCTTGAATTTAACGTACCGATATGGCAACGGTGTAAACATTGAATTTGGTTTTTCACTGATAGACAAGCGACTAGAAAGACTTCTCTATCCTCATTGCCGATAAATTTCATAGCGATATTCGCAAAATCTTCAGGGCTACGCACCGTATAATCTGTTAGATTTTCAGATAGATATTTCTTTGGCAACTTGCGACGCTCAGCTTTGATTCTCACAAT
Organism: Lysinibacillus sp.; assembly: GCA_036638655.1. Taxonomy (GTDB): domain Bacteria; phylum Bacillota; class Bacilli; order Bacillales_A; family Planococcaceae; genus Lysinibacillus. Next base: position 1,610 of record JAVWKG010000143.1, read on the forward strand.
CTCATAAATCGGTTGTAACTCTAAGTTATTTTCAATTTCTTTTGTCATGGTAGTTCCTCCTTTGTTTTTTCGATTGCTTTAGCCGCAATCACGAAGTCGGAAGGCTGAATTTTTTCCGATTTCTTGGCTATGCCATGCAGCTATTTGCAGCAATCAAAAAGCAAGGAATTGCCTGCAATAGCTCAAAAGTTTTTGTAGCGCAGCGTTTCCAACAAAAAGTTTTGACGATCCTTGCTTTTTGAGGTGAAACACGGATAAGAGCGTGGTAGGCAGAATCTGCCACGCTCTTTGCCGAATGTTGAACGCAAATGGCAAAGCCCAAGCAGACGGTCCACCTGCTTGGGCGTATGGCGAAAGAAATCGAAAAAATGCTCATAATAAAAGGGAATGCAGACGCATTCCCTTCCTTTTGTCTTTTATGTAGGTTTTGTACTTCGCCTCGTTTGGTATGACGGCTTGCCGTAAACGATCCAGGAATCTACTCGCTGTTTCATGGTCTTTACAGCGAGTGATTATCGGAGCGTTTAATGCCAAAGCGACACGTAGCCCTTTACAAAAGTGGTGTTTGCTTTTGATGAAGGGGTAGTGCGGGCGACCATATGGTATGATAGGGCTATATAATTATAGGTGGTGCAGTTATGAAAGCTAGTGAAAATAACTTCTTAAAGTTTTTAAGCGGAATGAAGCAATTTCTAATACCCATTTACCAACGAAAATACAGTTGGCAAGATGAACAATGCGAGCAACTTTGGCATGATATTATACAAGCTGCTGATAATTCTACCGGGCATTTCGTGGGTTCAGTTGTTTATATAGAGCGCGAAATTTATACAGTTTCTGCCGTCCCACAGTTATTAGTTATTGATGGCCAACAACGATTAACAACGATTTCATTATTGCTATTAGCTCTTAGTAAACGACTTACAGCTGACAATATCACTCTTAATGACAATATCACAGGGAAAAAAATTAAAAATTATTACCTTGTAAACAATGATGAAGAAGATACAGATCTTTACTATCGATTAATTTTAACAGATTTTGATGACTCTTTTTATAAGGCATTGTTAAATAATACACCTTTTGATGACGAAGAAAATCGTATTATTGAAAACTACCTAATGTTTGAAGAAAAAATAGATGCTTTAGATGCTTCAGAACTAGCGAAATTGTATGAAGGACTATCCAGACTATTAGTCGTTGATATTGCTTTAGAGCGAGGAAAGGATAATCCACAGCTCATCTTTGAAAGCTTAAATTCAACAGGATTAGATTTAAGTCAAACGGATTTAATCCGCAATTATCTATTAATGGATTTAGAACCGAAGGAACAGAATAAACTCTATTTAAATTATTGGAGTAAAATTGAAAAACGATTCAACTCCAATAATGATACGAAGCTATTTGATCGCTTTATGCGGGATTATTTAACAATAAAAACAGAAAAGATTCCAAATATACATAATATTTACAAAGATTTTAAAAGTTACGTTCTCGAAGAAAACATTGCTGTTGCTGGTTTACTAGAAGAATTGGAATTTTACTCAAAATGTTATCTTGCTATTACATATCAAAAAGATATGTCCAATAAGCAAATCCAAAAACATCTACTAAATATCACCAAACTTAAAGTTGACGTTTCATATCCATTTATTTTAGAAGCTTATGCGGATTTATTACGTGCTAAAATGACGGAAAATGAATTTATTATGTTATTAAAATTGATCGAATCTTATGTTTTAAGACGCTCAATCTGTAACGTTGCTACGAATGGCTTAAACAAAGCTTTCGTTACACTTTTAAAAGAAGTTGATAAGGATACCTATATAGAAAGCTTTAAGGTGGCACTTGTTACAAAAAAGGGTAGCAGCCGTTACCCAAATGATGCCGAATTTATTCGAGAATTTAAAACGAGAAACATGTATAAAATGCGAAATCTACGATACTTGCTAGAACAAATTGAGAATTTCAATCGAAAAGAACCAATCTCAATAGCTGATTTCACAATTGAACATGTCATGCCTCAAAACGAAAATATTTCGAATGAATGGCAAAATGAACTCGGTCCTGATTATTTAACTGTTCATCAGACCTATTTACATACGATTGGTAACTTAACCTTAACTGCTTATAATCCGTCCTTAAGCGACAAACCATTTGCTTTGAAAAAAAGTACAGATAAAGGCTTCTTGAAAAGTCCATTGTTTTTAAATGAAAGCATTGCACAATCAAATTTATGGAATAAGACAAGTATTGAAAATCGGGCTGAGCTACTCGTTCAAAAGGCTTTAACAATTTGGTCCTTTCCAATCGTTGATCAAGCAACTATTGATAAATATCAACCGAATAAGCAATTAGAGCAAGAGTTAGATTTTAAAAGCTTTGATAATCGTTTTACAAATACAACCCTAACCTTCTATGAAAAACTGCAGGAAAAAATAATAGCTATCGATCCAGCTTCTATAAAAGTTAGCTATATGAAACGGTATATTGCCTTCAAAGCGATTACAAACTTTGTTGATGTCATTCCGTATAAAAAGAAGCTAAAATTGACACTGAATTTTCCATTTGAAGAAGTTATAGATCCAACAAATATGAGTCGTGATATTACAAATATAGGATCATGGGGTAATGGTGACGTAGAAGTGACTATTGAAAAGACAGAGCACATTCAACCTGCCTTTGAAATAATTAAACAAGCTTATGAATATCAAATAAAATAATGCGTAAGAAGGCGTAACTTTAAGTAGGTCATCATTAAAGTTACGCCTTCCTTTTATCTGGATTGAATTTTGATATTCCTACTGTTTCGTGATTCTTTTTCTTCCACTCCAAAGTTCATTTTTTCTCCATGTATTTTTTCGATTTTCCCCTTTTCACTTCCTAAAACCGACTCAAACCCCCGCAACTCCTTCTTTCCATAAACATAAGCACCCACCATATGATTTTCAGATTCTGCTACACGAAGAAACGAAGTCTTTGCCTCCTTTACATCCTGATAATCAACAATCGGAGTATAAGTTGGCTTGTGATATAACTCAATAGCCGGCTTCGGACCTTGCACTTCTCGAAGGGCAAATTGCTCAGAAAAACTTTTATACATTTTAGCTATCGCAGGATGCCGATCGATAACATTCATCAAAATAACTTCTTTTCCTTTCAACATTTCATTTGTAATTGCTTCACCACGTTCATCCATTAATTGTTTCGATTGACTGTAGTATTTGGCAATTTCAAAGCCGTTATATCGTGCATCGAATACCTCTACCGCTATGACTGGATTTTTAGTGTACTGGAACGCTGGTAAATGCTTGGCCAACTGTTCAACATGTACGACAGGCTGATACTGCAACGGCTGCTGCACGACTTGTTGCAGTTGCTCATACAGTTGTGGATGCAAGACAATATCAATAGTCGCTAATGTTTTTTCAAGTGTTGCCTGAATGTCCGTCAATGCCTGTCTCATCAGTTCCGTATCCTTCGCCCATGTCGCAATATACCCTAGAGAAAAATGACTCGTATCAAAGCCTAAGTAAGCCATCGTTGCACATGCGACTGATTCTGCTTGTGCTTCTTTATGCGCACGACTTGCCTCGGTATAATGTCCATCTCGGCCATGCAACTGTGCATGCGCAAATTCATGAACAAGTGTGCTCAATTTTGCAATGGCGTTGTTTTCTGATCCATTAATTACAATTTCATTCGTCGAGGGTACATAATACCCTCGCCCTTCTTCCTTAATCGAGTACGTTTTTTCTGCCACATGCAGCTTTTTGAACTGGTTCAAATAATTTTTCAGGTTCTCATATAAGGCTGTAGCATCTTCATCGGTTTGAAATCGTTCATTCACAAAATCTCTCGTTACTTTAAGTGGCTCTCCTTCTGTTTGCGCAATATCAAACACCGTAACCCACTTATAACGCACCAATACATTATCCATTTTCGGTTTGCCATTTTCATCGTATATAGGCTTATTTGTCACGGGATCTAAAACAGGACGATGTTCAAATATTGGTGCCCGAATTTGAATCCCTTTCTCCCCTTTTTGCACAAAGCGTTGGTGCTTTTTCCAAGCTTGAAATCCTGCGACATACGTAGCTTTCGGATCTTGCATAAAAACTAAAATTTGATTGTCAATCGAGTACTGACGCATACTCGCCATGAAATGCAAATAGCGTTTGAAATCTTCTTGGTTCGCAAATTGGGTCAGTTGCTCTTCTAATCTAGCTGTTAACTCTTTCGTTCGCTCTTCATATTTATTCGGCTGCAGAGGCATTATACCTCACCTCGCTTTTGAAATAACGGAACGTATCGCTGTTCATCTTCAAACGGCACTTCTAAATAAGCGACAATATCGTACTCCAATAGATCAGGGACTTCTACAATCGTTAATAAATCACGCTTATCCCGATAAATAGGCTTATCACTGAACTCAACTTCTTCACGTCGATACATTTTTCCAACCTCCTTCTTTACCTTAAAGTAGAAATTTCCACTTTTGATAGGTAGATGTTTGATTATTATTCTTAACTTTCTAAGCATCTTCTTTTTTGGTACATTGAAATAGGAGGTGGTTCTCATAGCAACTTATAAAGAAATTCAAGCTTATATCAAGGAGCATTATGGCTACTCTGCAAAAAGCTGCTGGATTGCACACATGAAAGAGGAGTGTGGGCTTCAGCCAAAGGTTTCCCCCCGAAGATATTCCAAAGATCAACGAGTACACCCATGCCCTCCTGCCAAGCAACAGGATCTAAAAGATACACTCAAATACTTTAAAATGATTTAACTTTACACTTAACAAAAGTAGAAATTTCTACTTTTGTTAAGTGTGCTTTTATTTCTTACTCAATTTTATTGTTGAACCTTCTACTCGATTTTCTTCCTCATCCAATTCATATAATGTCACATTATCCCTTGATTCCTGTTCAAATTCATAGACATATTCTCTTCTGACTTCGCCATCTTTTTTATCAATAATGCGTAACTGACTATTTTC
>JAVWKG010000144.1:0-6589 GCA_036638655.1 Lysinibacillus sp.
GACCAGCTCCATTATCACAAGTTCGTCTATTCAACACTCACCCAACTGGTGCAATGATTAAAAACGAACGTTTAAATGCAATCATGGGTGACGGTGGTCTTGCTAACTGTGGTAACTCTCAAAACTGTGTAGCGGCTTGTCCAAAAGGTATTCCTTTAACAACTTCTATCGCATCATTAAACCGTGCGACTACAGTTCAAATGTTCAAGAACTTCTTCGGTTCTGACCACATGGTAGACTAATCAAAAACTCTAGCTCCCTTACACATATGTGTAGGGGAGTTTTTTTTAAAGAGTAAGTATAAGTTTTTTAACAAGTGACCTTAGAGCCCCGTGACTTTCCGTTCCAGGGGGACGCTTTTCGCGGGCACGGCTCCAATCTCCTCGTCACTACGTTCCTGCGGGGCTTTCCGCTCGTGCTGTTCCCGCAGAAGTCGCCGCCTGGAACGAAGAGTCACTATAATAAATAGAAGAACCAATAAAATGTTGAACTGCCGCAGCCTGTATGGTTGTGGTATTTTTGGTTTTATGGGGCTCATCACCATAATCTGGGGTTGATTTATGGTGGAGAGCCACTACGTTAAAAAGAGCGAAATATCAGATTTTTTGTGCAAAAAGGCAGTGATTTCCTTTATAATGAATTCATATTCATTTTTAAAAGGGGATGAACAGTATGACAGCAGAATACATTAAGGATTTTAAAGAATGGGCAGCAAACTTTACATTTTATACAGAGGTGCGTGTGCGTTTTTCTGAAACGGATATGTTTGGGCATATGAATAACACAGTAAGTTTTACATATTTTGAGCAAGCGCGTATCGACTATTTACAACATCTAGGTGTTTTAATGCCTTCTACTAAAGATGGAGATGTAAAAGTTATTCCGATTGTCGCTGATTTACAATGTGATTATGTCAAACAAGTATACTTTGGCGAGGTGTTGCGTATTTATACAAAAGTAAGTAAAATTGGCAATTCATCAATTGATATTCATTATATGACGAAGAATGAGAAAGACGAGGTATGCTTCACTGGTCGTGGGACAATTGTGCAAATGGATCCACAGACAGGAAAAAGCGTTTCTTTGACTGAAAATGAAAAACAGCAATTAGCAAAAAAGACGTTAATTGCATGACAGCAAAGTGACAGCGGCACAAGTCTGAGTGATTAATAATTTGCAGGTCAAAGCACAATTCAAAATTCGTTCAATCAATTACGCCGAGACGTAATTGATTGAACGAATTTGAAAAGTTTGAGATATTGCTCCTATTTCGTGAAATAGCCGTCACCGCTTCCCTTCTGTTGTCATAAGTTACTAGTACGTGCGGGGGGAGGAGGGTGTAATTAGATGAATGGCTCCCATCATCGTTCTCTTTTAACAAAACGAGAACGTGAAATTTTTCAGCTATTGTTAGCTGAAAAGACAACAAGAGAAATAGCACTAGAATTAGGAATTAGTGAGAAGACAGTTCGTAACCATATTTCAAATACGATTCAAAAACTAGGTGTGACAAATCGTTCTCAAGCTTTGATTGAGTTACTGCGCCTAGAAGAATTTGTTTTAGACTGACAGGACACTTGCTATTTCGTAAAAAAAACGACAAAATAGAACTATCTAATTTATATCTAGACGTGAAATAGCGATTTGTCCAAAGTATTAACGAAATAGTACTCACTTGATATAGTAGCGACTAGTAAAAGGAGCTACATATTATTGTAGGCATAGTAAATGGGTAGAGAGAATGTTGAATGGTAATTTATTACACTACCGCTGTTTGTCGCCTTTCAATGACTAGGTGAATTAGGTGATATGATAATGGTTCGCCCTGTGTTTACTTAACTTTGAGTACGTTTACAGACTTTTGTGGATTGTATGGAAAAAGAAATGGGTATAACATGTAAGAGGGACGAAAGTAGTCATATTGTATACGCATATTTATTCGCAAAAGTGAACAAATAATTAAAGACGTGATCACAAGTGATTCCGTTATGTATACGAAATGTACCACGCTTCGATCATACGAATCGAGCAACTTTTATAATTATTAACTAAAATACTATTTACAAATGAAACAGGATTGAGGCGGAAAGAATGAAAGCCCCGATAGGCGTTATTGACTCTGGAGTAGGCGGATTAACAGTAGCAAAAGAAATAATGCGATTACTTCCAAATGAAACAATTTACTATATTGGAGATACAGCAAGGTGCCCATATGGACCGCGTAGTCGTCAAGAAGTGCGTAATTTTACATGGCAAATGGCAAAAGCACTTGAAAAAATGAATGTCAAAATGCTTGTAATTGCGTGTAATACAGCTACAGCAGTAGCTCTTGATAGTCTGCAAAAACATATGCCATTTCCGGTACTAGGAGTTATTAATGCCGGCGCACGCGCGGCAGTGAAGCAAACCAAGCGACATGAGGTAGTCGTATTGGCAACGGAGGGTACTATAAAAAGTGGCGCTTACGAAGAGGCTTTGCTTTCCCTAAGTACGTCAACACATATTATTCCACTAGCTTGTCCGACATTTGTTCCACTTGTTGAGAGTGGCGAATATAAAGGGAAGTTTGCTAGTGAACTTATTGAAGATGGCCTTAAACCACTGAAAAACAAACAATTTGATACAGTCATTTTAGGATGTACACATTATCCAATATTGCAGCAACATATTGAAGCGGTAGTTGGGGAGGGTGTATCTGTACTATCTTCGGCGGAAGAAACGGCAAAAGATGTGCAAGAAATGCTCGCTTATAATGGCACACTCGCAGAACCTAATGCTATACCTGCGCATAAATTTTATGCAACGGGTTCTGTACCAATTTTCCGTTCAATAGCTGAAAGTTGGTTAGAGCAAGGTACGCTTGACATTAATCGAATTGACTTGAAATAAGTTTCTATGAAAATCAGTTTAGCTGCGATGCTAAACTGATTTTTTCAGTGTACTTAGGTAGGATGAGGAGATCGTGCATAGGCACTTCTTTCATTCCAATAAGGCAATACTTTTTTGGTACCCATAAGTATGATAAAATAATGGCGCGAAAGATTTTAGGAGGAACGAATATAATGACTAGATTTGATGGAAGAACTGCAGATGCATTGCGTCCTATAAACATGAATAGTGAGTACTTGCTACACCCAGAAGGTTCGGTATTAATCGAAGTGGGTAATACAAAAGTAATTTGTACAGCAACAGTAGAAGACCGCGTACCAGGATTTTTACGTGGACAAGGCAAAGGCTGGATTACTGCGGAATACTCAATGCTACCACGTGCAACAGCGCAACGAACAGCGCGTGAATCATCTCGTGGTAAGGTGAATGGTCGCACGATGGAAATACAACGTCTAATTGGCCGTGCATTGCGTGCTATCGTTGATTTAGAGGCACTAGGAGAGCGTACTGTATGGATTGACTGTGATGTTATCCAAGCAGACGGAGGAACGCGTACAGCGTCGATTACGGGTGCATTTGTTGCGATGACACAAGCAATTGGCAAGTTAGCGGAAGAAAAGAAACTAACTAAATTCCCAGTGACTGACTTTTTAGCTGCAACAAGTGTTGGGATCGTTGAAGAACAAGGTGCTGTTTTAGATTTAAACTATGTAGAAGATTCTACAGCCGCTGTAGATATGAACGTTGTGATGACAGGTGCTGGGCGCTTCGTAGAATTACAAGGTACAGGTGAAGAAGCTACATTCTCACGTGAGGAATTAAACGAGCTACTAGAACTTGGTGAAAAGGGAATCCGCGAATTAATCGACATGCAAAAAGATGCTTTAGGTGAACTTGCAAGTAAGGTTGGGGGAGACTGTTAATATGAAACAAGTTGTCATTGCCACAAAAAACAAAGGTAAAGCGAAGGATTTTGAAGCACTTTTTGGCCCACTAGGCTATGAAGTAGTGACGATGTTTGATGTAGCTCCTGATATGGAAATTGAAGAAACAGGTACAACATTTGAAGAAAATGCTGTGTTAAAAGCGGAAGCACTTGCCGAGGCACTTGGAACAATTGTTATTGCTGATGATAGTGGTCTTGCTGTAGATGCCTTGAACGGCGAACCAGGTGTGTATTCAGCACGTTACGCTGGTGATCATGATGATGAAGCGAATATGGTGAAGTTACTAGAAAATTTACAAGGTGTAGCAGATGAAAAACGTACAGCACGTTTTTGTTGCTGTATTGCGATTGCGGGTCCAGCGATTGAGACGACGACTGTTTTTGGTACATGTGAGGGTGTCATTGCTCGCGAGAAACGCGGTACAAATGGCTTCGGTTACGATCCAGTCTTCTTCGTGCCAAGCTTGAATCGTATGATGGCAGAGCTAGCAGCTGAAGAAAAAGGCGCAATTTCTCACCGAGGAAACGCTATTCGTCAGTTGAGCGAAAAGCTTCCAACGCTTCTGTAAAATAGCTCTCAAGGAAAGTTACCGACACTTATAAAATAAGGAGCGATGTCTATGCAAGTTTTAGTCATGAGTGATACACATGGAGATAGTCAGGTTATTGATAAAGTACGAGGGTTTTATCCGAATGCTGAAGCAATGATTCATTGTGGAGATAGTGAGCTTACCTTTACTCATGCTGCACTAGAAGGCATGCAAAAAGTACGTGGCAATTGCGATATAGAGTCAGCGTTTCCTAATGAAGCAGTATTTGACGTTGGCGGTGTAACATTTTTTGTGACGCATGGACATTTATTTAATGTGAAATCTTCTCTCTTGTCTTTGTCTTTTCGAGCGAAGGAAGTAGACGCGAACATTGCTTGCTTTGGTCATTCGCACATACTAGGTGCTGAAATGATTGATGATATCCTTTTCATTAACCCAGGAAGCTTATTAAAGCCGCGTGGTCGCAAAGAAAAGAGCTTTGCTGTTGTGGAAATACTAGAGGATCATTTCCAAGTGAATTTCTTTACAGATGACAATGAAAGCCTTTCTTCACATACTTTTGTGAGAAAGTGAGTATTAGTGAAATAAGCACTTTGCTGATGATTCAATGTTTGCGTGACATTGAATTGTGGGTGAGGTGCTTTTTTATTTGGTTGGAAAATATTTTGGAGAAGCGGTACCGAAAAAAGTCCCTTCGCATATCGTATGTATGGAGAAAGAATGTGAAGGAGAATGATTGCCGTGCATATGTATTCTAAAGGTTGGTTTGTGAAGGAATTAAGGGCAAGGGGCATGATGGTGCATCCATTGTTGCGCAATCATCTGGGGCTCTATAAGGAATCCGAATTACGCAATCTATATTACAAATTGCTTGAAAATGAACAGGACACCGAGGGGAAGTAGTAGCCATTTATGAAAAAGCATCAAACTGGGAACGGTATTTTGCCTTTGTTCCTAGTTTGATGCTTTTTTTGTTAAAAACGACAATAAAATTGCATAACGATGGCAGAGGCAATCATATCTGACATAGCTAAGGCTTCTGCTTCGATTACATCAAAGATTTCAATGTCTTTTTGATATTCCTTTTGAATCATTGTTACGGCCTCGTCTTTAGTTAACGCTAAATGTGAATAAAACATTTCCTGCACATCTTTTTTGCTTAAATACGGATTAATGCTACTTAAAAACGCAGCAATGTCATCTGCATTGCGATACCATTCTTTTTCTTTGCGCGCTGCGGTTTCTGCATCTCCATTCACGGCAGCAGTAACGAGCTCTGCAGCAATGACTAAATGTTCTTTTATCAATTCAGCATAGCGATTTGCGATTTGATCGCCGTAAAAAGGACGAAGACAATTGCCTAAATCGGTCGCATTTCGCAAAAGTCGTTCTTGCACAAAAGGCAAATCAGGTAAGCCAAATACAATGCTAATAATGGTCATCCTCGTCCAATTGACGTGCTCCATCCAAAGCAGGCGATTCATGGCCATAAAATCAGCTTCAGCCTTACTAATACAACGACAATCATTTGCGGATGGCTGTTGGTTCAAAAAGTGTCGGATAGGTGCGGTATAGTGTGTGGAAGGTAGTGTATAAATTGAACTCAGCGAATTTGCGTAATATCCATACGGGTAAGGAAACACGGTACGTTCATTCCTTTCATATTCTAATGACATGCTTAAAATACCTTCAATAGCATACTCAAAAGGACTGAGAAATGTGAAAAAGATTGGGGGGCTTAGGACATGGAATTATTGGAGCTATGAGACGAAGTAGCATATTTAAAAAAGTAATTTCATATACTCATGATAAGGGGATGATTATATTGAGGAGCCTATTAGAAAATATTCATACAGCCTCCTTGGCAATCCTGCTTATATGCTCATTCTTTTACTATAGACAGTTGAAAAAAATGAAACGTAAAAGAAGGCTATCAACATTTGAATTTTCAATGTACATCATACTTCAACTTGCATATTTACTTAGTGCTAGTAGTTATCTTCTCATCCTTCTTGGAGCATGAGGAAAGTGTAAGTTCGTTATTAAACAGCTAATGATCTTGAAAGAAGTGTAACATCAAAGTAAGACCTAAATTATTTATGAAATTCATGTTGACTTTGTATTGTTTTAAACATATAATAAATATTGTCTTCTTAAAGAGAAACCTTAAAGAAGGTACCATGTCTCAGTAGCTCAGCTGGAT
>JAVWKG010000145.1:0-6589 GCA_036638655.1 Lysinibacillus sp.
TCACTATCTGTTTGTGTTGTGAAAGTGTGACCTTTCGCCACTAAGTCTTCACGAATTTCTTCAAAGTTATAAATTTCACCATTGAAAATTAATACTAAAGAACGGTCTTCGTTGTAAAGTGGTTGGCTACCGTGTTCAACGTCGATAATGCTTAAGCGTCTGAAACCTAGTGCCGCCTCTCCATCTGTATAAGCACCCGCCGAGTCTGGTCCGCGGTGAATGATTTGGTTCATCATATTCTCTAAAACTACATCTGGGTTAGAAACTTCGCCTACAAATCCTGTAAATCCACACATAAATTTATATTCTCCTATCTGTAACGATCAATGTCTTTTTCAATCTACTATTTTAACATTTTTCTTGTATTAGTTCTCGCTTTTTTCATTATTCGTTCACGTACTTTTTATATTCTTTCATTAAGTCGATAAACGGTACTTCGTAAAGCTGTAAATTCTGTATTTTATAGACGCCGATTTTCATTAATTACCCTAAATCCCAACCAATAAACGGAATTTCCAGTAAGGATCAAATGAAAAATTTAGTTCTACTTAATAGGACATTTGTAAAATTTTGAGGTTGCATAAATGGAGAATCTTTTTATGAAATTTGAAAAATGCATACTCTTTTATTTTATGCTTTACCGAAGGGTTGTACAACCTATATGACGTAATTTTTATTAATAAATAGTGATAAATTAGAAAAAATGCGCGATTTCACCATTTTGTTTATAAATTCAAAAAAAGACTGATTTTCACACAATGATGTTTGTGCTTCAAATCAGTCCGTTTTTTATTTTTTATCAGCGTCACGATAATGCACTGTTAGTCCACGAATGAAGTTACGTGCAAAACGGTCGCCACATGGTTTGTAGTTACGGTGTGATGGATTTCTTAAAATCGCACCTAATTCACCTTTTGATACGACTACGCCGCCATCATATAAAGTGTCTAACATATCTTCGCTCGTCATCGTTAAAGCGATTTTCACTTTTTTCAGCAACATATTATTGGCGCTTTCTTTAACAGGCGGTGCTGTCGGTGTTGGCGCTGCACCTTCTCTTGGCTTTTGAGGGCCACGTTTGAAGATGATTAAACCATTTAGGAATGACTCCAACATTTCATTCGTCACTTCAACGAAATTAGCTGGTGGTTCTTCGTCTTCCTTCACTTTTTGAAGCATATTTAATACTTCTTCTTTTGTATATTTCATGCCACCTAGTTTGAACATTTCAACTAAGTCCGTATTTTTAATATCTAACGCATAGCGCAGACGAATGATCATATCGTTATTTGTCATAATTGCCTCCTACTTAAATAAATGCTAAGACATATTATTTTATCATTTAATGTGCTTAAAGGCTAATGAACATTTAGCAACGAACGTATTTACGCTTAAATCCAATACGGTCTTTTTCGACTTCCGCACGAATTTTCTCCGCTGCATTTAAAATCGTATTTTTCTTCTTCTCTCGAACGATTTCGATTATGCCCACTTCATCCGCAATTTCAAGCGCTCTTTCATGCATTGGCTTGTACGAAAGTCCGACAGTGAAAATGAAATTATTCATGGACAATTGAGCGCGTAAAGGAGCATCCTTAATTTCATCGCGTGCTTGTTCAAGCAAACGCTCAATTTTCGCAGCTTCAAACTGATCATCTTTACGATTACCGAGCATCCAACAATAGCTACTCCAACCAGCCGACATGCGCAGTTCATCACCACTATTAATCCACTCATTCGCTACTTCTTGACCGATTTCAGCTTCAGCCAATGTAACGGCTACTACGAAATCTGACAGCATATAAAAGTACGCGCCATCCATCCAACGATTATAATCTGCCTTCGTCATCGCATTTGGTTCAGCGATTACGCCTGCAAAATACATTGCATCGTAATTGCCTGTCGCATACAGTTGTTCTGCGAGTTCTTGGTCTTTTTTAATGATTTTACGCATCGGTTTCATCGCACCAGTTGCTACACCAAATACAGGTTCTACTGCCCCATTCGACATATAAATCTTCTTCATACGCTCTTTGCTCAACGCTTCTAATTCCGTCATAACCTCTTGAAATTCCATATTAATCACTCACTTTCTCATTAATCAACTACACGTCGCACCTTTGCCTTACATTGCTTGCATTGTCCGTCCAAAATTAGTCGATCGCCGTCTAAGTGGATTGTGAACTTCTCCATCTCCGTTACAAAACATTTTGAACAAAAAGTATTTTGTAAGATTTCTCGCCTTACTTCTTTAGGAATCGCGAGCCAAGTTTTTGCTGCTTCGATTTTAATCACTCACTTTCTCATGTGCTGGTTTGATTTTCGGGTCGACCGATGCAAACCCGATAAATTGTATGCGCTTGTCGTCTTTTTTTACATAGTAAATATATTCATTATTCGGCTCATCCGAAAAAATCACGGATGATTGATTACTAAAGTATTCGCCATTATTCTTCTCGTTATTTTTATACGAAATTGCTTTAATTTCATTTTTATTATACTTCTTTTCTTCATATAAATACTGTTCGACCGTACGTTCCACCAATCGCTCATTACTTTTCTGCTGCTTCGATGTATCCTTCACATAGATGGTAAAACCGATCACCACAATTAAAATTGCTGCAATAATAGATAAGATTGTTTTCATACAATTCCCCTCCATTTAACTCGAATACCAATTTTGACCATTATACCAAAAAGGATGTGGGAATACGAAAAAACAGACATTCCATTAAGAAATGTCTGCCGTTTTTTATTCACCAATAATACTATTAACTCTTTTTACTTTTGCATTCATTGTATCTGTAAATCCTGGGCGAATATCTGCTTTTAAGACAACTTCTGTGCGAATGCCTTTTTCAGCAAGTACGAATGTTGCTTCTTTCACAACTTTCATCACTTCATCCCATTCTCCTTCTATTTCAGTGAACATCGATGTCGTGCGATTTGGTAAACCTGATTCACGAATGACTTTCACAACTTCTGCTACTTCTTTCGCAAGCTCGTCGCCTACACCGAATGGAGCGATTGCTACTGCTACTAATGTGTTCATACAAGTACCTCCTGCATTTCAAATGGATTATTTGCAATTTCTTCTGCTGTTGCTTTATATAATTCGTCTAAAAACTGTTGTTGGAAACTTCCCGGCCCGTCGACTAATTGCCCCGCACGTTTGCCAGCTAAATTGTAAACTGCTGTCGCCGTTAACGCTGCAATGAAAGGTGTCGTAGCTGTCGCATAAACTGCTGCAACGCCACCTAAAGAACAGCCCGCTCCTGTAATTTTCTCCATGAAATGAGAGCCGCCTTTTGAAATCGCCACTTGAGTACCGTCTGTAATTAAATCTGTTTCACCAGATACTGCGACTGCTCCACCTGTCCAATTTGCTAATGCGATGGCTGCATGTTGCGCCGCAAACACTTCGTCCGTCGAATCTACACCACGTACTTTTGATTCCGTAGCGCCTCCATCTAGCTCCCATAATCCCGCTAATGCGATAATTTCTGAAGCATTCCCACGAATAATCGCAGGTTTAAATGGTTTGAACTGCTGTAATAATGAAGTACGTAAAGAGCCAATACCGACTGCTACTGGATCTAAAACCCAAGGCTTCTGTTTTTCATGTAAAATCTTCGCTACGCTAGGTAATGTCTCTGAATAAATCGGGAAAATTGTTCCTACATTAATATATGTCGCTCCACCAGCTTCGGCTAAAAAGGCTGCTTCATCAGGTAAATATACCATCGCTGCCGAACCACCAACTGCTAATTGTGCGTTTGCGACGAAATTGATTGTCACGGTATTCGTAATTGAACCCGCCATTGGATTTGTCTCTTTTACTGTTGTTACTGCTTGCATCATACTTTTTTGAATTTCTTGTTTCGTTTCCATTTCTATCACCCTTCTTATCACATTTAGTTAAAAGAATAAGTATTAGAACTGAGGTTGATCGATGTGAATTCATTATGTGAAATAAAAAAAGTGCTTCCCTATTTAATAAAAAACTAGGAAAACACAATTCAGCTATGCTCAAAAATATAATGAATCGCTTCCCTACGCCAGTATTAACTGACAGGTTCAAAGAGTCAGGTTTTAACCTTCTCAACTCAAAAGAGTCCCCCCGCAATAATGCTATTCAATTTTACCCAATATTAACAACTGAGATGAATCATGTCAATTGCGTATTGGCATTGTTACTTTGCAAAATTTATTTTCTTTTGAAGTAAGTAAATCGTGACGCCTCCTACTAGCATAGAAAAAGCTTCACCAACAGCTACCATTCCGTAGATTGGCCAAAATGGCGCTTCTGAAATAACCGCTATTTGAGCTGCTACTGTAAACATGGATACTGTAAATAAAACACCTGTAATGATTAATTTCATTACGAGATTTTTCATATTTTTTGTTACTATACGACAAATAATTAAAACGATTAAAGTTGCCGTTCCTCCAATTGGAACGTCAATCCACCACCATGGTGATAGAAAGTTCGCCAAAACTACTCCAAGTGTTACAGCTACAATGTATCGTTTATGGAAGAGTACCAAGTAATTGAACATCTCAGATAAACGTAATTGCACCGTCCCGAAGCTAATGACCGCTAAAACAAGCGTCACAGCCACATAAAGAGCAGCTACAAGCCCAACTTTAGTCATTTCCTGCACATTTGGACGTGCAGAAGAAACCGGATTTTGCATTATTAAATTTCCTCCTTTATAGAGAAGTGTTTTCCACGACTCTACTCATAACTATGACCAAAGGAGCATGGGTGCTAGTACCCTGCCAAAGTGCCATAGTGTGTTACAGTTGTTCATTTTACTATACTATTAAAGCAACTACAATATTGCATTGCTTACTTATTCATCCAACCGCCATCAATTGGAATAATCGTCGCATGCATATAGTCACTTTCTTCACTTGCTAAAAATAAAGTAACATTCGCTACTTCTTCCGCTTTTGCCCATCTACCTGCTGGCGTCTCTGCTGCTACAGACTTCGCCATCTCTCCGTCACCTTCAAAATCTGCCGCATTCATCGGCGTATCAATCGCGCCAGGTGCTATACCATTCACACGAATACCTTCTTTACAATAATCATAGGATAGCTGTTTCGTATAACCGATCACTGCATGTTTCGAAGCTGTGTATGCTGCTCCACCGCCACCTGCAATCATACCTGCAATGGATGCCATATTAATGATGATGCCTTTTTTGCGTGCAATCATCTGAGGTAAAACCGCATTCGTTATATGATACATCCCTTTCACATTAATATTGAATATGCGATCCCATAGTGCTTCATCCGTTTCTAATGTTGGCGCAAATCCATCGAGTACACCTGCTGTATTACATAAAATATCGACATCGGAAATCTCTGTAACTGTTGCTTGAATAAACGACTGATCCGTCACACTACCAACTTTATGTGAATAATTTTCATGTGAAATGGTTGATGGATTTACATCAATCCCTATTACAACTGCACCTTTTTGTAAAAATGCCTTTGCCTGCGCTTGGCCGATGCCAGAAGCTGCTCCTGTGATCAATATTTTCTTATTTTCAAATGTCATTTTCTATGTACCTCCATAAAAAAGACTGGCTCAATTAATCAAGCCAGTTCTTTTACTTATTATTCTACGATTGCCCAATCTGTCGCTAAAATATCGCAAACTGTTGGTGTAAACATCGTATAGCCTTCGCCTGTAACATTGATGACGAAATAAGGGTTCATTGATAAACCGTCTAAAGTCGTTTCAGGCACATATTTCACATATAATTCCGCACCATGCCAACCTGTACGGATAATTTTCTTACCTGCTTTTAATTCTGGTAAAATCTCTTCAAATGTCATTTTCATCTTCCTTTGCATACTGATTTCATACATAGTATAACAAGAAAAGGATGGTAGATGTGTTTAAATAAAAAGACATCGGTTTACTCAAATACTTTTTTAAAGGATTCCGCAATCACAGTATGTTTAACTGGCGCTGAGTAGTGAGGTATATTAATAATGTTATATTTTTTATCTAACTCACTTCTTTTTAAGAAATCATTTATCACACAAGTTTTTGGGTTTTTCCCCATAATTACAAGTGTTTGAGTTTTTGACGCTTCTGGATTTTTCAATAAATTTAATTCATTTTCTAAAATTTCGCCAAATAGCTGACAAAATTTCGTGTAGAATTCTTCAAAATCAGCTTTTTTAGGATGAATATCTTTTACATAAAGTTTTAAATTCTTTTTAATATCTCCACCAAATCTAGTTGGAAATCCTTTAATAAAATCAGTCATGTACATTCCCTTTAATTTTTGTGAAAATAATTCTTCTTCTCCATTATTAATTAACGCATTTTTATATTTTATTGGACTAGGAATCCCCCTTACTTTACCTTCTTTTAAAACACTTCGGATTTGAAACATTTCAAAATGCTCAAATGTTTCTTCTTCCTTTCCATCCATACCGAATGAACCTGCATTAACACCTAATAATATGTAATCAGCATGTAAACTCACTTCATTTTCTTGCAGTTCTTCCCAACTTTGAAGAATTTCAATTGTTTCTTTCGCTTGCTCAGAAGCTTTCTTTTTTT
>JAVWKG010000146.1:0-6416 GCA_036638655.1 Lysinibacillus sp.
AAATGTCGATTCGTCGCTTGGCAACAGTGTATTTAGGCATGGTGGAAGATGTTGCGGTTGTACCGTATTTAGAAAAAGCTTCACAAGATAAAAGTAGCTCCGTGCGACGTACAGCAGGCGACTGCATGAGTGATTTAGGTTTTGTAGAGTTCGAAGAGGCCATGATGATTGCGCTCCAGGATAAAAACAAGTTGGTTCGCTGGCGTGCGGCGATGTATTTATATGAGGTTGGGACAGAGAAGTCGCTGGTAGCATTAAAAAATGCTGAAGAAGACAAAGAGTTTGAAGTGAAATTACAAGTGAAGATGGCGATCGAGCGTATTGAGCAAGGCGAAGATGCCAAGGGGTCTGTATGGAAGCAAATGACCGAAGCGCGTGGCCGACATTAATGTTTTTTGAGTGACGATGATATATGTCGAATATCATGTTAAATTTGAAATTAAGTGGGGGAGGCGCGGATAAAGATGGTTTTGTGCGTGATAAATCGACCAAAGTCCGTGATAACCTATAAGAAAAGCGAGCAGAGAACATTCTGCTCGCTTTTCTTATAGCAACTCTTTTCCAACAGGAAATGAAGGAATCGCTCCGTTTTTTTCAGTAGAAAGTGCTGCATATTGATTGGCGAATGTCAGCAGGGAGAGGGCATTCGCTTCTAAGAAATCTTCTAACGCATTAACTGAAATTTGCTGCTCCATTAGCTTTGCTAAAATAGCCCCGATAAACGCATCACCTGCGCCAGTTGTATCGATTGCTTGAACAACAGGACTTGGTATGTGCAAGTGTGTTTTTCTCGTATACAAAGTTGCACCAGCAGCTCCTTTTGTTAAGAAGACCACCTTTACATTGCCAGTAAATAACGAGTGAACCGCAAGTTCTACATTCTCTAACTGTGTGATAAAAGGCAACTCATCCTCCGCAATTTTCAATATATGTACTTCCGGTAAAAATGAACGTATCGCATTTCGACATGCATCTTCACAATGCCAAAGGGGGAGGCGTACATTTGGATCGAACGAAATCAAACAGTTTTGCGCAATTGCATGTTCAATAAGTGTAGAATGAGCCTCTCTCATTGGGCTGTCAACTAAATTGACTGAACAAAAATGAATAATATCACCTGCTCGTACATGCGCTAAAGGGAGCTGTTCTTTTGCATACAGTAAATCAGCAGCCAGGTGTCGGTAAAACACGAAATCCCGATGACCATTTTCTGATAAAGAAACGAAAGCAAGGCTAGTGGAACCTAAAGAAGTCTTTTCTATAAAGCTCGTATTGACGCCAGCTTTACCCAGGCTTTCAACTAGAAATTCCCCGAATGCATCATCACCCACTTGGCTAATGAGTGCCGCAGAGTATCCTAACTTCGCTACTACTGCAGCAACATTGGCAGGTGCCCCACCACAGTTTTTTGTGAAATTCTCAACTGAAGTGAGCGACCTCCCTTGTTCAACAGGCGTGAAATCGATTAATACCTCTCCAATTGCAAATAAGCTATTCATGAATTTGTCCCTCCAATCTATTCAAATACTTCTCTTGCCTTACTGGATGATAAATTGTATAGACAATTCCTACAAAAATCAAGAAAATACCAGCTGTTTGTAAAATGCTTGGTACAAAATTAAGAACAAGCATATCGAGTAAAATCGCCACAACAGGATCAACAAAAACTAATACGGATACGAGTATTGTAGGCAATTTACGAATGCTATCAAAAAATAAGAAGTAAACAAAGCCTGTATGTATAAATCCTGTCCCTAAAATGTATAGCCAATTGCTAGTCGTCAATGATTCAAATGTAGTAAAGTCGATAAATGGGAATAACATGACAATACCCACTGCAGTTTGAGTATAGGTTAATGCATAGGCACTAAGGTTTTTAATGGTCTTGCTCGTAAATACCGTCAGTGCATAAAATACTGCGGACAATAAAGCCCAGAAAAAGCCTGATAGCATAAATTCCTCGAAGGAAACAAAGTTATCAATGCCAATAATGAGTAAACTACCAAAAAAGCAGACAATGGTTGCTAAAATAGCTTGAATCGTCATCTTCTCTTTCAATATAACAGTGCCTAAAATAAGGACGAAAATAGGCGCTAAATTATATATTGAAATAGCAATTGAAATGGACATTTCTTCAAAAGCTTTAAATAAAAATACCCAGTTCAAGACGAGAAATACGCCACAAAGTAGTGTGCGTAAAAACTCTTTTTTCTCCCAAATCTCCGTTTTATGCCCACCGGTTACAAGCCAAATACCGCCGAGAAATAATGTGGCGCAAATGCAACGTATAAATACAAGTTCAATAGCTGGAATGCCTGTGTGAATGGTGAAAAAACCAATGGATCCAAAAATCGCCATAGAAATGGACAGTTTGATGATAGCAGAAATATTCATGAAAAGCGTACTCCCTAATCTAAAAAAACTGACAGCTGTGTAAAACTGCCAGTTAGTGTTTAATTGTATGAAAAGTAAAACGAACTGTCATATAAGCTATGATCTCACGACAATACTTCTATTTAACCGCGAGTTTGCCCCTCGCCACGAATGTAGTATTTTGTAGAAGTTAAGGCAGGTAAACCCATTGGTCCACGTGCATGTAATTTTTGAGTACTAATGCCAATTTCAGCGCCGTAGCCAAATTCAAAGCCATCTGTGAAGCGTGTTGAGGCATTATGATAAACAGCAGCTGCGTCAACACTATTTAAAAATACTTCAGCTACAAGTGCATCTTCAGTAATGATAGCCTCTGAATGATTTGTGCCGTATTTATTAATATGCTCGACTGCTTCATAAACGTTTTCGACAAGCTTGGCACTTATTTTTAAATCTAAATATTCTGTAGCATAATCTTCCTCAGTAGCCTGCTTAGCGAATGGTACTGCAGCGCAAATTGTTTCGTCAGCAATGATTTCAACGCCTTGTTTATTCAAAGTTGCTAGTAATTGCCCGCCATGAAGAGCAAACCATTCAGGGTGAAGCAGCAAACTCTCAACGGTATTACAAACAGATGGACGCTGTGTTTTAGCGTTGATGATGATAGCTTCAGCCATTTTATATTCAGCGTCTTTATCGATGTAAATATGGCAATTTCCTGCCCCTGTTTCAAGTACAGGAACAGAAGATTCGCGGACAACTAGGTCAATTAATGCTTTACCACCCCGAGGGATTAGTACGTCTAAATAGTCAGTTAAATGGAATAGCTCTTTCGCTGTTTCTCTGCTTGTATCTTCAATTAACTGAACAGCATCTACTGGTAGGGCAGACTTTGCAAGCGCGCGATGTATGCTTGCAACAAGTGCGATATTAGAATACTTTGCAGAAGAACTACCACGTAAAATGACCGCATTTCCTGTTTTTAATGATAATGTAGCAGCGTCGATTGTTACATTTGGTCTTGCTTCATAAATCATGCCGATGACGCCTATAGGAACTAATTTTTTCTCAATCATTAATCCATTTTCTTTTTCAATGCGTTCTACTAGTTCTCCAACTGGATCTTTCAGTTCGACTAGTAACTGAATAGCATTCGCCATTGCTGTAATTCGTTCGCTATTTAACATAATGCGATCTAATGTAGACTCGGGCATATCTTTTTCTGCGCCAACTGCTAAGTCTTTTTGATTTTCTGCAATAATTTGTTGTTGGTCGAGTAGCAGTTGTTCAGCGACTTTTGTTAAGGCATCATTTTTTTCAGCAGTTGTTTTAATGTTAAGCATGTAGCTAGCCATTTTTGCTAATTTTCCTTTTTGGTGTACTTCACTTTGGATAGATAAGTTGGACATATTTACACTCCCTTTATTAAGTCGTTAATTTTAACCATTTATCGCGATGAATGACTTCAATAGGGTATTTGACTAACTCATCAGTTCGTTTCCCCATTGCAGATGTCAATTCTTGTTTAGAATATAAAATCTCTCCACGCCCAAGCAAGCCATTCTCACCATATACTTCGACTACATCGCCAGCATCAAATTCGCCATCAAGCTTATAAATTCCAGCAGGTAGAAGACTTTTTCCATTTTGCATTAATGCTTTTTCAGCACCGCTATCAATGAATATTTTACCAGATATTTCCGTTAAGGCAATCCATTGCTTGTTATTTGTTAATACAGCTAGTGAATCATGCTCGACATATGTGCCATCGCCTTTACCAGCAATAATATCGGTTAGCTTATTCGCCCCATTACCGTTGCCGATAAATACTTTAACCCCTGCATTTAACGCTGTTTTTGCAGCAAGAAGTTTAGATTCCATGCCGCCAGTCCCTATTTTTGAACCGGCTCCATCTGCAAAACTTAACATCTCATCTGTTATTTCTGATAAACGATCAATACGGGTAGCGTTAGGGTTTTTGCTTGGGTTGGCATCATAGAGCCCGTTAATATCAGTTAAAATAATTAAGTGATCTGCATGGATGAGGCCACTTACAAGAGCCGACATCATATCATTATCACCAAATGTTAGCTCATCAACAGCTACTGTATCATTTTCATTTATAATCGGTAATATCGATCGTTCTAGTAATTCCTCAAACGTAGCATAAGCATTTTTATAGCGTTCTTTTTTCGAAAAGTCCGTACGTGTCAGTAATATTTGCGCTGGTACAATGTCATAAATACTAAATAATGCATGATACGTTTGGATAAGTAAGCTTTGACCAACTGCAGCAGCAGCCTGCTTGCCTTTTACCGTAAGTGGGCGAGAAGGATAGCCTAATTGTTTAAATCCAGCAGCAACTGCTCCTGATGAAACAAGTAGCACCTCATGACCCTGTTTTTTTAATTCAGCAATTGCTTGCACATGATCCATTAAGCGAACTTTATCAATTTCACCTTTTGTATTTGTGAGTGAACTACTACCGATTTTCACGACAATTCTTTTTCTTTCCATTTTACAGCCTCCAATTTGTCAGCATAGTGTTTTCGAGGTAGCTACATCCGTCGAAGGCTTTATCTTCATTCAGTGCCGATTGGATAACAACTGAAGAAAAGTTTGAAATAGTATTCACTCACCGCATAGGGGAGTGAATTTCCAACTGAATGAAGATAAAAAAATCCTTTTCATCCTAATAAATTAGGACGAAAAGGACAGCTTTCCGTGGTACCACCTAGATTGAATGCAAAATGCATTCCACTCTCCTCATAACGCTTGAGTCTGCGCCTAGTTTTGCTAGGAGCTTTTAGCGAAGTAGGTTCAACAGTCTTTTTTGTACAATGTTTTGCAGCCGATGAACATTGCTCTCTTTTCAATAAGTATCTGTTTAATAGTCTTCGTTAGCTAGTCATATAATTTAATTAAGAATGCTATACAATAAGAAAGCTGTCAAGTGAAAAGTGATTATTTGTACAAAAATTTGAATAATTCGGTGAAAACGAGACGTTTATTGTGTCCACCATACGACCAATAGTAATGGAAGAATGATCAGACTTATGACGAAAAAGTTCCATAGTATTTGTTTTGGAGTGGACATGTTTTTCGGCTTAATGCTAATTCGTTCATATAATTGATTGATGGCATTTTGTTCTTTTGTATAGAGCATCGTTTGGAAAGTATCGTAGTCCTCAATATATGTCGAAGGGGGACGAGGGCTAAAACGTAATTTGCGGATGTCGTCGGTGATGTCTTTTTCACCTATCCAATATGAAATGACTGGGGCAAGTCCAGAGTTTTGATCGGCACGAACTTCGACATCAAATGAACGCATTTTGAAATAGACATCTCCATTTTCATCCGTAAATTCATTTAGTAAGTCACTTACCGCCATAAATGTTCCTCCTTTCTTTGCATGAAGTTTCATTGTTTCGAATAGTCCTACTTTTATTATAATGGATTGGGCGAGAAAAGTGTTGTTAGAACGAGCATATATTCGTTGAAATTTACAGTGAATAAAATGAGTTGGTGAATAGACGGATTTTATGTAATGAATTGACGTTTTTTGTTGTATAATGGAAGGGCTATTTAGTATCAAAAAATTACTCACCGAAATACGTTGGCGCTTTTCACAGGGCTGGCGACGAAGTTCATAAATGATAAGAATATATAGAAAGAAGGAAATAGCGTGGAAGTTTCAACGGTTTTCGCATTTTTGGGTGCTGCTATTGTACTAACACTGATGCCTGGCCCAGACAATCTTTTTGTTCTTGCGCAAAGTATTGCACAAGGAAAAAAGGCAGGGATTATGACTTCGTTTGGATTGTGTACAGGCCTCTTAGTGCATATTGCAGCTACTGTTTTAGGGGTTTCAGCGATCATTTATCAGTCAACAGTCGTCTTTACACTAGTGAAATATGCAGGTGCTGTTTATTTATTGTATTTAGCTTATCAGTCATTCCGAGCAAAGGGAGACCCGTTTACATTGAACAGTCAGCGTAAACATGCTTATATGGCGCTATATAAAAGAGGGATCTTCATGAATG
>JAVWKG010000147.1:0-6285 GCA_036638655.1 Lysinibacillus sp.
TAGCATTTTAGAAATGACATATGTGGAAATACCACGGTATATATTCAATTGCATCTTCACTATTTCTTGCTCATTTTCCGATTTCTGTGAATCGTCTGCCTTATTTGATTCATTCTCGGTGTTATCTGGGTTTGTTTGCGCTGATGCTTGTTTTAGCGAGGTAATTTCTTTATTGGCAGCGTCTAACTTTTTTTGCAAATTCACCATATCTTTGTCTGTTGTAGAAGCGACGGTTGGTAAGCCGACATTTAAATCGAAGCGATCGGCAATGGTGAGGAGTGCGCCTATGAGAAAGACGGCCATGCCAAAAGCGCGAATAGAAGATTTTCTCATTGTTTATCGCCCACCATTCGTAGCTAATACTTGTTTTACCTGTGCTTCTGTTAATGAAGAACGTACACAAATTTCTGGTATTGATAAACCTTGTTTATTCAATTCAATTACTTGACTCACAAGTATTTGGTGAATTGGTTTTGTGATCGATTCAGAAGGTTGTGCATTTGCAACGGATTGTTGAACAGCCTGCATAACTTGTTGTACCTTTTGGTTTTGTGATTTTGGTGACTTCACTTGGAAATCGGGTTCTAGTAGTAGTTCTTCTTCGACAATTTTTATACGACGCTTTAAATTGTTTGTTTCTTGAAAAACGGTGATTGATAGCTCTTCGACATCATGTTCTAATTTCTTTGTAGAGTCTTTAATAAAGAAAGATAGACATATGATAGCTAATCCGATAATCATTAATATAATTGATAAATCCAAATCCTTCACCTCATCAATATGTAATTAATAATAATTTTACCACATGAAAAGTTAATAAGAAATGATGCTAGATTTTTTATCGATTTATGTTATAATGGGTTAGTCGTATAAATCATGCTCAAATTTTATTTAGATTCTTGATATAGAGTGGGAGGGTTAATGATGCGCGTAAACATTACTTTAGCTTGCACAGATTGCGGCGAACGTAACTACATTTCTAAAAAGAACAAGCGTAACAATCCAGAGCGTCTTGAACTTAAAAAATATTGCTCTCGTGAGAAGAAATACACTACTCACCGTGAAACGAAGTAATCGCTCATTAAGCCAAAACCATTTGTGGTTTTGGCTTTTTACATTCTTATAAAGAGGTGCATTGCTTATGAATAAAGAGGAACAAAGAAAAGAAGTGTTGAATAGTTTAAAGGAAATGCCAACAATTACATATCGTGAGCAATCATTCAAGATTGCAAAAAAGTTTTTACAAGAATCGACAATTATCGATGCAAACACAATTGCGCTCACAATTTCCAATATGCCTGAAGTCGATACCGTTCATTTAATAGAAGCGCTATGGCAGCTTGGCAAAACGGTCGTCGTGCCAAAGTGCAATTCGAAAAAGAAATCAATGGATTTTTATGCGATTGAAGATTTCTCGCAGCTTGAAACCGTTTATATGCATTTACGCGAACCCATTCCAGCCGTTACCCATTTAGTAGAAGCAAATGACATTGATGTTATGGTCGTACCAGGTGTTGCTTTTGATAAAAAAGGCTATCGCATAGGCTATGGTGGTGGTTATTATGATCGCTATGTAGTAAAGTATAGTGGACAGTTAATTTCACTTATATTTGATGAACAATTGTGTGAAAAGGTGCCGACAGAGGTGCATGATTGCCCAGTGGATATTATTTTAACACCGACTAAGCGTTTAGATTGTTTGCAACTTAGAGGGGAGTCCTATTAATAGATGAAATCGATATTAGATATTTATGATTTGTTGAAAACGTATGGCACATATATTTATACGCGAGACCGACTTGGTGATCTTGCATTAATAGAAGATGAAATACGTGAATTATATAAAATGCGTGTGTTAGATATTCAAGATTATCAAATGGCATTATTACTTCTTCGACAAGAAACGACAAAAGTGCGAAGTGAATTAAATAATCAGTAATATTTTTTACAATAAATACAAGAAAATATGATATAGTTAAGTCATAAAACGTATTCCACATGCATAAATTGATTATTAATGGACATGTCTTATGAGAGAGTGCTACTATGTATTTTAGTACTCACAATGCATGTAAAACAGTGGAAACCCACTGTTTTTATCTTTTTATGAAACTTTTTTTTATGAAAAACGTATATATTAATACAGTGATTAAGTTTGTGTAAATCCTTTTGATTTTACAGGAATTAGAAGTTGATTATCTGTAAAAAAAGTATTAAAATATATTTTGTTTGTAATTTTGAAATATATGTTAATGAAGTATTTAAATATTTTGCAAGTATGAGGTAGGAGAGGATGTTAGGAATGAAGTCAATTAAATGGCCTAAACATTCATTTTTAGCGCTAGCTATTATAGCAACGTGGATAAAAACAGTGATTGTTTATCAAACAAGCTTCGATATGGATATAGAAAACCCGATGCAACAATTTATATTGTTCATCAATCCACTGAGCTTTTTATTGTTTGCTTATGGTCTTTCATTATTTTTTAAATCGGTTAAAGGACGAAACCGATATATTATTTCAATAACTGTGCTTTTAGCAGTCGTTCTTTATGGTAACGTAGCGTTTTATCGATTCTTTAGCGATTTTATAACGTTACCGGTATTATTCCAAACAAGTAACTTTGGTGATTTAGGAAGTTCTGCGAAGGAAACAATTAGTATTGTGGATATCTTATACTTTGCAGACGTGATTATACTATTACTTGCACTTAAATTCATCCCGAAGATGAAAGAGTTAGTGAAAGTTAATGTAGAATTCCGCCGAGCTTATTTTGTGCTGGCAGTAGCTGTTTTATTCTTAAATTTAGGATTAGCTGAAACTGAACGTCCGCAGCTATTAACACGTAGTTTCGACCGTGAACTTTTAGTGAAAAATATTGGTACGTATAATTATCATTTATATGATATTTATGTGCAGTCAAAGTCATCAGCACAGCGCGCATTAGCTGATGGTAGTGAACTTGTAGAAGTAAATAACTATGTGCGTTCAAATCAGGCATCAGTAAATGAAGAGATGTTTGGTAAATATAAAGATCGCAATGTAATCGCTGTGTCACTTGAGTCTTTACAAAACTTTGTTATTAACAACAATATGGATGGTCATGAAATTACACCATTCTTAAACTCTTTAACAAATGACCCAGATACGTATTATTTCAGTAATTTCTATCATCAGACAGGGTTAGGTAAAACGTCGGATTCTGAGTTCATTTTAGAAAACTCATTATTTGGATTAGGTCGTGGCGCTGTATTCTTTACACATGGTGGCAACACATATAATTCAATGGCTGAGCGACTAGGTGAAAATGGCTATTACACGAATGTTATGCACCCGAATAATAAATCATTCTGGAACCGTGACATGATGTACCAATCTTTGAAAATCGATAAATACTATGATTTAGATTCATATACTGTTGATGAAGGTGAAGAAGTTGGTTGGGGCTTGAAAGATAAACCATTTTTCAATCAATCAGTTGAATACATGAAAGATATGCCACAACCATTTTATTCACGTTTAATTACGTTAACGAACCACCATCCATTCCATCTGGATGAAGAAGATATGACAATTCCTGAATATACTTCAAATTCAGGAACAGTAAATCGTTATTTCCAAACAGTTCGTTATATGGATGAAGCGGTAAAAGACTTCTTCCAATCATTGAAAGACCAAGGTCTTTATGAAAATTCAATTATTGTGATGTATGGTGATCACTACGGAATTTCTGAAAATCATAACAAAGCGATGGCGCAATTCCTTGGTAAAGAAGAGTTAACACCTTATGACAATGCATTATTACAAGAAGTACCTATGTTTATTCATGTTCCAAACTCAGGTGAAGGAAAAGAGATGACTGAGGTATCTGGTCAAATTGATATTCGTCCAACATTACTACACTTATTAGGAATTGAAACTTCAAAAGACATGCAATTAGGTGCAGATATATTCTCTGAAGAACATGAAGACTTCACTATTTTACGTGACGGACGTTTTGTTACGGATAAGTATGTCTATGCAGGGGAAGCTTGTTACGATATTGAAACAGGTGAAAAGCTCGATAAGGAGCTATGTCAGCCTTATATTGATCGTGCCAATACAGAATTAGATTATTCGGATACTATTATTAATGGTGACCTTTTACGATTCTACGATGAAAAGACAGGTAATTTAAAGCAAGAAATAGTGAAATAACTTGAAGCGATGGTTAGCGATTATGCTGCCATCGCTTTTTTATTGTTAAGGAAATTATAAAACTTTTGCCTCTGTATAACTTGGGACATTGTCGTCGTCTAGAAAACTGCGCTACATCCTCGAGATCGCGGTCTGCTCTATTGGTGGGGCGTTTACTTTTGCTTCGGGCACGCAAGCAGTTTATCGGATGTGGACGAGCGCTTTAGTGCATTTGTTCAAGAGAAAGTATAAGTTTTTCAAGGTGTCTAGGGTAAGGCGCCTTTCTTAGTTCGCTCGAGTTTGGTGTGAAGTCGCGGTCTGCTCTATCGGGCGAAAGTTTGAGGAGCGTTTAACTTTCGCTTGGGCTTGCGAGCAACTAAAAGGGCGTGAATGTGCTTTTCGTATATAATCGTCACTGGGAAGTTAAAAAATTTCAAGACACAAAAAAACGCTTATCCTTGGTGGATAAACGTTTTTTTGTGTCTGAATTTTAGTGTACAGGTGGGTAGCCGTCTTTGATGATTGTCATAATTGTAAACCAACCGAAAACAGCAGCACTTAAAAGGTTGAAACCAACGCTTAGTAAGTTCTTTTCTTTAATTGCTTGGAAAGTCCCAACAACAGCTAAAATTGCTACTAGACCGAAAATAACCATTAATAAGTTCATTAAAAAGACACTCCTTTCGACATCAGAAAATGAATGTCGTAAACAATATTCCTTCTCTATTGTAATTGTTATTAAAGCGTTTGTCGAGAACAAAAGTGGTAGAAACTATGAACTTTTATCGTCAAATTGTGGCAATAAAGGTATAATAAGAACTTGAGGTGATGAATATGTTGAATGTACGTAGTTATTCGCTTGGTCCTGTGCAAACGAATTGTTACATCGTATCGAATAAAGAGAAAGAGTGTCTGATTTTTGATCCGGGAGAGGAAGCTACACGAATTATTAAAGCAATACGTAGTAATGGCTTAAAGCCGTTAGCGATTTTTTTAACGCATGCCCATTTCGATCATATTGGTGCGCTAGATGCTGTGAGAGAAGCGTTTGATCTACCAGTATGGATTCATGAGCAGGAAGTGAGTTGGCTGTCTGATCCAAGTAAAAATGGCTCTGGTAAGTATAAAGAGTTACCGAATTATAGTATGGCAGCACCTGCAAAGGAAAATATTATAAAACAAGAGCGAGTATTTGAAATCGATTCCTTTAAATTTAAAGCAATTTTTACACCGGGGCATTCACCAGGTAGTATTTCATATATTTTTGAACAAGATGGCTTTGCAATTGTTGGTGACACGCTATTTCAGCAAGGTGTTGGGCGTACAGACTTAATAGGTGGCTCTACGAAGGTACTGATGGCTTCGATACATGATAAGCTTTTAACATTGCCGGAAGATACTATTATCTACCCAGGCCATGGAAGCTATACAACAGTTGGATAAGAAATGGAAACTAATCCATTTTTAAATGGTTTCTAAATAAAAAAACATCGACTGCATGAGCAGTCGATGTTTTTTTATTTAGTGTCCACCACCAGGTAGGTGAATGAATGTTGTGTAGTATGTGAAGCCAGCGAAGAACACTGTTAAATATGCTCCGAAAATGTACATGTACATACGTTCTGAAAGGTTTAAGAAGCCTAATAATAAGAATAAACCTGTATTACCTACGAATAATAGCGATACTTCGTTCATACCACCAAGGTAGAACATAGCTGCGAATATACCTGTCCAGAAAGCCATAACTTTATACATATTATCCATGAAGATTTCCCCTCCTTCTGCCCACGACACAATAATCTCATATTCATTATAAATGATATGAAAGGTATCTGTAAACTGGAACTTACATTTCTTTGTGACAAACAAATGGATTTTTGAATTAACTTTCGTTTTCTGTCACGTTAATTTCATATTTACATAAATCGCAATCATGGACCATACTCGAAATTTGCAGAAACGCATTATTTGAGAATAATGCATCTAATTGTCCTTTTAAGTAGGATTCATGAAGCGCGCAAACAATGTCAGAATAGCTGTTTAATTGTGCATGGAAGGGGCAGTTGAAAATAGAGAAAATCAACTTTTGGCCCTCCGCGGTTTGTTGT